>NZ_JBMNDS010000008.1:0-4136 GCF_052543295.1 Streptomyces sp. SAS_270 | reverse complement strand
CGGCATCATGCCGGGCGCCCCTTTGCGTGCTCTCAGCGCAGGACCATCCCGCCGGTCACGTTGACGAAGGTGCCGGTGATGCCTGCCGCGTGGTCGGAGGCGAGGAAGACGGCGGTGGCGGCGACCTCGGCGAGGGTGGGGTTGCGGCGGGTCGCGCGCATCCCGGCGAGCTGGTCGATGATGCCCTGGACGGCCGCCTCGTCGATCGCCGGATTGACCGCGGCGAGCTTCTCGACGGTGAACGTCTCGGGCACCCCGGCCGCCCACAGACCCACGGCCCGCACCCCGAGCGGTCCCAGCTCCACCGCCAGGTTGCGTACGAGCGTGTCGATGGCGGCGTCGGCGGGCCCTGTGCCGCCCATCATCGGACTGCCGTGCGCGGAGCCGCTGTTGAGGGTGAGGATCACTCCGCGGCCGCGCTCGGCCATCCGGCGGCCGGCCGCGCGTGCGGTGATGAAGTTCGCGCGGGCGCCGTTGAGCACGGGCCGCAGGAAGTCGTCCACGGGCATGTCGACGAGCGGGGCGCCCTGCACGTCGCCGCGGGTGACGAGGTTGAACGAGATGTCGACGTCGCCGACGCCCGCGAGGTGCTCCTCCACTGCCGTCTCGTCGAGCGCGTCGACGACGGCCACCTCGGCGTCCTTGAGGCCGCCGGCCACCGCCTCCAGCGTCCGACGGGTGCGCCCCACCAGGTGGACCCGTGCGCCCTGTTCGGCGAAGGCACGGGCGACCGCGCCGCCGATGGAGCCGCCGGCGCCGTACACGATCGCGGTCCTGTCGGTGAGCAGCATGATGATCTCCTTCGAAGGTGTTCCGGAGTGTTCCGGAGGTGTTCCGTGTCGGTCGGTCATACAGACGCACGGGACCCCGGCCGCTCATCGGTCATGCGGTCACAGCCGCAGGGGCAGTCCGAACGCGGGGAAGAGGTGCGGTTCGAAGGAGGTGATCTCGACGACCCGGTCGTCCTCGCCGAAGCGCAGGACGTCGAGGACCTGGGCGCGGTAGACGTTCGTGCCGGGCCTGCGCACGTAACCCCCGGCCGCGAGCTGCCCGTTGGCGCGGGCGGGCAGGTGGCGCCAGTGGCCGAAGAACATGGGGGACGCCGGGTCGAGGGTCGGGCGCAGGAACTCGGCGAGGGCGTCGCGGCCCGTGAACCAGAACGGGTTCGGCGGCATGGTGAGCGTGACGTCCTTGCTGAGCAGGTCGGTCATCGCCGCGAAGTCGAGCTGTTCGGCGGCGGCCATGTACCGCTGCAGGACGGTGCGTTGGGCCTCCGTCGGCTCGCCGGCGCTCCAGTCGGCGCGCTCCCGGGGCAGGTGGTCGCGCAGGGTGGGCCGGGCCCGTTGCAGGGCGCTGTTGGCCGAGGCCACGGTCAGGTCGAGGGCCTCGGCGGTCTCGGCGGCGCTCAGGCCGAGCACGTCACGCAGGATCAGCACCGCCCGCTGGCGGGGCGGCAGATGCTGGAGGGCGGCCAGGAAGACGAGCTCCAGGGTCTCGCGGGAGACGGCGGCGACGTCCGGCCGGTCCTCCTCGGCCGTGGGCAGCTCGTCGTCGGGGTAGGGCTGCAGCCAGGTGACCCGGGCGGGTGCCTCGCCGGTGCCGTGGTTCATGCCCGGCACGGGCTCGTAGCGCTGCGGGCGGCGGGCGGTGCGGCGCTGGAAGTCGAGGCAGGCGTTGGTGGCGATGCGGTACAGCCAGGTGCGGGCGCCGGCCCGCCCCTCGAAGGTGTCCCTCGCCCGCCAGGCCCGCAGACAGGTCTCCTGCACGAGGTCCTCGGAGTCGTCGTAGGAGCCGGTGATGCGGTAGCAGTGGACGCGCAGTTCGCGCCGGTAGGACTCGACGAGCGCGGCGAAGTCGCCCTCGTTGTCACCGAGGGGGGATTGCGTAACGGGCTCGGGTGTGACGGAATCCCGTGCCGGCTCCGCCTGCCTCGCGGTGTCCCGCGCGACCCGGGCGACGCGGCGCAGCCGTCCGACGGACGACGCCAGGTCCGCCGCTCCGGCGTACAGGACGGAGGGCGGCGTCGGCACGAGCTGCTGCACCTGCCGCCCGATCTCCTCGATGAGCCCCCGCACGCTCGCGGGCTCCTCGGGCGCCTGCCGCTCCCGGTACGCCTTCTGCCGGCAGGCTGCGGAGCAGTACACGGAACTCCGCCCCGCCCGCCCGACCCGCGCGGGCAGGGGCTTGCCGCACACCCGGCACACGTCATCGGCCACGTCCTCGGCCACCGAACACCTCCGGGGAATTCGTCACACGCGAACGCCGTGACGTTACCTCCGGCACACGGCTACCGTCCCAACTCCCGCGCCACCGCCCGCAGCGCGTCGAGCACCCGGCCCACCGCGGGCGCGTCCTCGGCACCCCGGCGTACCGCGGCGACCACATGCCGGTGGGGCCGGTCCCGGTCCAGCTCCCGCATCAGGACCCCGTCCCGCCCGTCCCGTCGTACGCAGGCCATCCGCGGTACGAGAGCGACGCCCATCCCCGCCTCGACCATGGCGAGAATCGCGGTCCAGCCGGCCGCCGAGTGCCCCTGGTGCGGGGTGAAACCGGCGGCCTCGCACGCCGCTCGGGTGATGTCCGACCAGGGGCCGCTGCCGCCGAAGATCCACGGCTCGGCGGCGAAGTCGGCGAGCCGGACGTGGTCGGCGCGGGCGAGGGCGTGCCCGCGCGGCAGGGCGAGGTCGAGGGGGTCGGCCAGCAGGGGTACGCGCGTGAAGCGGGCGTCCGCCGCCGAGGGCGCCTGCGCGGCGAGCGAGAGCGCGAGGTCGACCGAGCCCGCGCCGAGCAGTTCGTACGCCTCCGCCGCCTCGGACTCCCGTACCTGCACGGAGATCCCGGGGTGCGCCGTGCGCAGCGCCCGGACCGCCGGGACGACGAGTGCGGGCACGGCCGTCGAGAAGGCGCCGACCCGCACCTCCCCGGCCTCGCCCTGGACGTAGGCGGTCAGGTCGGCGTCGGCGCGCTCCAGTTGCTCGAACACGGCTTCCGCGTGCCGCAGCACGAGCTCCGCCGCGTCCGTGAGCCGTACCCGCCGCCCCTGTGCCTCCAGCAGGGGCACCCCGAGCTGCTTCGCGAGATTGGTCAGCTGCTGCGAGACGGCCGAGGGGGTCAGCAGCAGTGCCCGCGCGGTCGCGGTGACAGTGCCCCGCTCCCGCAGAGTGCGCAGGATCTGCAGCTTCTTGATGTCCCACTTGTCGTACTCGGCCATGGCGGCAACCTATCCCGCGGGTTGCGGGGGTCCGGCCGGCGACCGGGGCGGGGTCAGCGTGCCGTGCGGGCGGCGGTGCCGAGGACGACTCCGCCGAGGATGAGGGCCATGCAGATCAGCTGTGTGCCGCCCACCGACTCGCCCAGGAGCGCGTACGACAGGGCCGCCACGCACACCGGCTGAAGGTAGTAGACGGCTCCGGCGCGAGCCGCGCCGATCAGGGAGATCGCCTTGTTCCAGGCGAAGAAGGCGACCGCGGAGGAGAGGACGCCGACATAGACGAGGGGGCCGACGGTGGCGGTCGTGGGGGTGAAGGTCCCCTGGACGCCGACGCTCAGCGCGTACGCCGGGAGCAGCATCGCCGTGCCTAGCGCGAAGGTCGCGAACAGGAAGGCGGGGCCGGTGAGCTCGGCAGGCCTCCGGCGCAGCAGGGCGCTGTACGACGCGAAGCACAGGGCCGCCGCGATCATCCACAGGTCGCCCGCCGAGAGGGCCTTCGCCGATGTGCCCCCGCCGACCAGGAGCAGGACGCCCGCGCAGGCGATCAGCATCCCGGTGACCCGGCGCGCTCCGAGCCGTACGCCGCCGACCCGTTCGTAGGCCGCCATCAGAACGGGCGACGCGGCCATGATCATGCCCATGTTGCCGGCGGAGGTGGAGACGCCCGCCTGGTTGACCAGGGTGTTGTAGACGGTGACGCCGAGGAGAGCGGCAAGGAGGAGGTGGGGAAGGTTGCGGCGCAGCAGGGTCCGCTGCCGCCAGGCCTCCCGGGCCGTGAACGGGGCGATCGCCGCGAGTGCGATCAGCCAGCGCCAGAACGCCTGTTGGACCGGCGCCACGCTGTCGTGCAGAGCGCGCGAGGCGACGAAGCTGCCGGACCAGACGAGGGTGGCGACGGCGGAGGGGGGGGGGGGGGGGGGGGGGG
>NZ_JBMNDS010000007.1:172436-192962 GCF_052543295.1 Streptomyces sp. SAS_270 | reverse complement strand
GACCACCCGCTGGAACAGTTCCCACAACTCATCCGGCACCAGCCGCTCAACGATCGAGACCACGACCGGCAGCCTACAGAACCAAATGAGATGACGTCTAAGCCTTGAGTCCTCGGTCACCCCGTCTGAGACCATGGACGGGTGAAAGAGATTCGGCGCGGCACGCTTCAGGAGCAGACCTTCTACGAGCAGGTCGGCGGCGAGGAGACCTTCCGCCGCCTGGTGCACCGTTTCTACGAGGGCGTCGCCGAGGACCCGCTGCTGAAGCCCATGTACCCCGAGGAGGACCTGGGCCCTGCCGAGGAGCGCCTCACGCTGTTCCTGATCCAGTACTGGGGCGGGCCGACGACGTACAGCGAGAACCGCGGCCACCCGCGGCTGCGCATGCGGCACGCGCCCTTCGCCGTGGACCGGGCCGCGCACGACGCCTGGCTGAAGCACATGCGCGTCGCCGTCGAGGAGCTCGGCCTCTCCGAGGAGCACGAGCACACGCTGTGGAACTACCTGACGTACGCGGCGGCTTCGATGGTGAACACGGAGGGCTGAGTCCGTTGGGCTGAGCCCAGTGGGTTCGGTGGGCTGAGGCCAGTGGGTTCGATGAGCCGAGGCCGGCGAGGGCCGGCGGGATCAGCTCGTCGGGTCGACGCATGAGTTCCGGTGGCCGGATTCCGGTCGTACGGCGCCGGATTCCGATCACAATCCGGTCAAGCCCTGCCCACAAGCGCTTACCCGCGGCGCCCCTCCTCTGACAGCATCGCCCGCAGATCGAACGACGGCGGGGGGGCCGGGTGACGGGGTTCGTACTACTGCGTGCGCGGGCGCACCGCCTGCTGCTCGCTGCCGCGCTCCTCACGGTCCTGCTGACGACGTCCGTCCTCGCGACGCTCACGGCGTACTCCGGCGCGATCGGCGACGCGTCCCTGCGCCACTCGCTCCTGGACGAACACAACGCCGTCGACACCTCGCTGATCGTCAAGGCCGACATCTCCGCGCGGCAGCAGGGGGCCGCCGACAAAGCCGTACGCGAAGGGGCCCGGAAGACCTTCGCAGGGCTTCCGGTGACCCTGCGGACCCTGGTGCGCTCGGGCCCGTACGCGCTGCCGCGTTCGCTGCGGGGTCCCGGCGCGGCCTCCACGGGCGACCCCGATCTGACGCACTTCGCCGCGCTCGACCGCGGCCAGGTGCGGGTCACCGTGGGCCGGCTGCCACGGGCTCCGGGCGGCCCGGTCCTTGAGGTGGCGCTGCCCGAGACGGCCGCCGCGCGCCTCGGTCTGAAGCCCGGCGCGCGGCTCACGCTCGTCGACCGGCTCGACGGCCCGAAGGTGCGCGTCCTGATCACCGGCCTGTACCGGCCCACCCGGAACGCCTCCCCCTACTGGCAGTTGGACGAGCTGGGCGGCCGCGGGATCAACAAGGTCTCCTTCACGACGTACGGGCCGCTGCTCGCCGATCCCGCCGTGCTCGGCGGCAGGGGCGGCGGCGCAGGCGCCCGGGTGAGCGCCGGGGAGACCGGGTGGCTGGCGACCGCCGACTTCTCGGCGCTGAGCACCGGCCGGATCGGGGCGCTGCGGGACGCGGCCCGCACGGGCACCGCCTCCCTGCGCAAGGTGCCCGCACTGAGCGGGACCACGGCGGTGACGACCGCGCTGCCCGAGGTGCTGGACCGCGTGGAGCGTTCGCTGCTCGTCTCCCGTTCGACGCTGCTGATCGTCGCGCTGCAGCTCGGACTGCTCGCGGGGTACGCCCTGTTGCTCGTCGCCCGGCTGCTGAGCGCCGAACGCGCGGGCGAGACACGGGTGTTGAGGGCCCGGGGTGGTTCGCGCGGCCGGGTCGCCGGGTTCGCGGCGCTGGAGGCGCTGCTGCTCGCCATCCCCGCGGCGGCCTGCGCTCCGCTGCTCGCCGGCCCGCTGACCCGGGTGCTCGCCGGTCAGGGCGCGCTGGCGCGGATCGGGCTGCGGCTGGACTCCTCGGTGGGGCGCGGCGGCGTGTGGCTGGTCGCCGCGTGTGTGGCGTTGGGGTGCGCCCTCGCGGTGACGGTGCCTGCGCTGACGTCCTCCGACTCGGCTGAGGGGCGGGCCCGTTCGCTGCCCGCTCCGGTGCGCGCGGGCGCGGACGTCGGCCTGCTGGTGATCGCCGGCGTCGCGTACTGGCAGCTGAACCGGCGGGACTCCGGCACCGTGAGCGCCGACCTCTCCGGCACGCTCGGCATCGACCCGCTCCTCGTCTCGGCGCCCGCGCTGGCGCTGCTCGCCGGGACCGTGCTGACGCTGCGGCTGCTGCCGCCGGTGGCCCGGCTCGCCGAGCGGCGTGCGGCCAGTGGACGGGGGCTGCCCGCGGCGCTGGCGGGGTGGCAGTTCAGCCGCCGCCCGATGCGCGGCGCGGGCCCGGTACTGCTGCTGGTGCTGGCCGTCGCCCTGGGCATGCTCACCATCGGCCAGGGCGCGTCCTGGAACCGCTCGCAGGACGACCAGGCCGACTTCCGCGCCGGTACGTCGGTCCGCGTACTCCCCAACGGGGCAGGCGAGTTGGGCCAGTCCGGCGTCTTCGCCGCGGTCCCGGGCGTGCGCGAGGCCGCCCCCGCCGTCCGTACGACACTGCCGCTGTCCGGCGACCGGACGGCGACAGCGCTGGCGCTGGACACGGCGCACGCGGCGGACGGGGTGCTGCTGCGGGGCGACCTGGCCGACGGGCCCGTCCGGCCGCTGATTGCCGGGCTCGCCCCGAAGGGCGCCGCCATCGGCGCGGCTCTCCCGAAGAGCACCACACTTCTGCGCGCGACCCTGCGGATCCGCAGCGACGCCCCGCGGAGCGACACCGCGGGCATCGACGCCGACGCGGACGTCGCGGTCACGCTTCTGGACCGCTACGGCACGCCGTACCGCATCCCCGCCGGTCAACTCCCCCTCGACGGGCGGGCCCACACCCTCACCGTCGACCTCGCGAAGGCCGCCGACGCCCCCACGGGCCGCGCCGCCGAGCCGCTGACCTTCACCGGGATCCAGCTCGACGTGATGCAGCCCGTCGACAGTGCCGAGCAACAGCGGTTGTCCGTAGAACAGTTGAGCGCGGTCGGGACCGACGGATCCTCACGGAAGCTGCCGCTGCCGGGGACCTGGAAAGCGGCGTCCAGCGTCAACGCCACGTCGGGGTCGCCGTTCGCCGACAGCCGGCCCACCCGTCCGCGGGTGACGAACGCGCCGGAAGGGTCGCGCACGCCGCTCACCGTGACCTACGGCACCGGGTACGTCGCGCGCGACCAAGCCTGGGAGGCTGCGTCCTTGACGGTCCGTCTGCAGGTGGCCCAACCACCTGTGCCCGAGATCACCGCGATCGCGACCGACCGGTTCCTGACGTCGGCGGGAGCCCGGACCGGGCAGCGCGTGGACGTGCCGTTCGGCGGCTACCGGGTGACGGTCCGGATCACCCACAGCATCCGGGCACTTCCCACGACGGCGGGGACCGGGCAGGGGGACGGCGGGGCTCTGCTGGTCGATCTCCCGTCCGTGAACCGGGTGTTGGAGGCCCGCTACGGGGAGAGCGCCGCGCCCACGGAGTGGTGGCTGCGGGCGGCGCCGGGCGAGGCGGCACGGGTCGCGTCCGTCCTGCGGGCGCGGCCCGACATCGAACCCTCGCAGGTCGTGGTGCGCGACGAGATCGCCGACCGGCTTCGCGACGACCCGTTCGGGGCGGGTCCCGAGGCCGCGTTCGCCGCGGCGGCCCTGGTCGCGGCGGCGCTGGCCGCGGTCGGCTTCGCGGTGAGCACGGCGGGATCGCTGCGGGAGCGCGGCGCCGAGTTCGCGGTGCTGCGCGCGCTGGGCGCCCCCCGCCGCCAGCTGGCCCGGCTGATCGCCGCGGAACAGGCGGTGCTGGTGGCGCTGGCGCTGCTGGTGGGGGTCGCCCTGGGTGCGGTACTGACGCGTGCGGTCGTCCCCTTCATCGTCCTGACCTCCGACGCCACCCAGCCGACCCCGAAGGTCCTGGTCGAACTCCCCCTCTCCCAGGCCGCCTTGCTCCTGACGGCCGTGGCCCTGACCCCGCTCGCCGTGACGGCGTTCCTGGCCCTGCACCGCCCGGACCCGGCGAACTCGCTGCGAGCGGGGGGTGAGTGACATGACACCGGTCGCCCCGTGGGTTCGCACCCGGCTGCGCGCGGCCCCCGGCGCCGCGTTCGCCCTCACGCTGCTCGTGGCGTTGACCGCCGCACTGGCCGCCGCGTTTCCACGGGCCGTCGACCGGTATGAGGACGCCGGGCTGCGACAGGCCGTCGAGGAGGCCACACCTCGACGGACCACCGTGCAGCTGTGGGCTCCGGAACCCGGTCCCATCCTCCCGCAGCGGCAGCGAGAGCAGGCCCTGACGCCGGACATCCTCCGGGCGCAGTACGCGAAGGCGCTGAAGACCGCCGAACACCCCCTGACCCCCGACCGCGACCAGTCCTCGTACGGCGTCCGCAACACCGAGGCCCTGGCCGTGCCCGACCCTTGGCTGCCCCGGCCCAGCGGTCTGCCCGCACGCGTCGCGCTCGCCGCGCAGAACGGCCTCGCCGACCACGCCCGGCTCCGCGCGGGGCGCCTGCCGCGCGCGGCCGCGACGGCGACCGCGCAGACGGACCGGGTGGAAGCCGCCGTCACCGCCGAGACGGCCAAGGCCCTGAGGATCAGGGTCGGTTCGGTGATCCACGTGCCCGCCGCCAGGCATTCGTCTCTCGCCGTGACGGTCACCGGCATCCTCGATCCGCGCGAGCCCGAGGGCGCGTACTGGACGACTCAGCCGCTGCTGCGCAAGCCCTCCCTGGTCCGGGAGCCGGACCAGAACGGCGAGCCGGACACCTACTGGGAGGGCGCCCTGCTGCTGCCCCCGGCCGCGGCTCCTGCCATGCTCGGCACGGACGGACACCCCGTGCGCTACTGGCAGTTGGCCCCCGCGACCGCCGCCCTCACCGCGCACGACCTGTCCCGCCTGAACTCCGCGATCGCCGCTCTCGAAGCGGGTCCGGGGCTGGCGAAGGTCCGCGCGTTCACCGATCGCTCCGCGGACGCGAGCACCGACCTCGACGACGTCGTGACGGAGTACGCGCACCTGCGGTCCGGCATCGCCCCGCTGGTCGCCGTCGCCGCGTCCGGCACGGCCACGGTCGCCGCCGTCGTCCTGCTGATGGCGGGCGGCCTCGCCGCGGACCGCCGCCGCAGCGAACTCGCCCTGCTGCGCGCCCGCGGTGGTTCCCTGCGCGGCGTCACGGGCCGGCTGCTGGCCGAGACGTCGGTGCTCGCCGTCCCGGCGGGCGCCCTGGGCCTCGGCGCCGCGCTGCTCGCGGTCCCCGCCGGCCGCCGCACGTACGCGGTGGCGGCCGCCGTCGCCGTGACGGCCCTCGCCTGCGCCGCCCTGCCCGTGCGGGCCGCGGTCAAGCACCAGGTGGTCCAACTCCACGGTGCACGCGAGGACTTGACCGTCGTACGTCCTTCACGGCGCCGCACGGTCGCGGAGCTCACCCTGCTGGTGCTGGCGTCGGGAGCGGTGTTCGCGCTGCGCAGCCGTGGCACGGACACGCAGGACGGCAACGAATTCGTCGCGCTGGCCCCGGTGTTGGTGGGCATCATCGCCGCGCTGGTGCTGGTGCGGCTCTATCCGCTGCCGCTGCGTCGGCTCGCCCGACCGGCGGGCCGGCTGCGCGGCGCGGTCGGCCATCTGTCGCTGGCCCGCGCGGGCCGCACCTCCGTCTCCACCGTGCTGCCCCTCCTCGCCCTGCTCACCGCCCTGACCACCGCCGCGTTCGGCGGCTCGGTCCTCGCCGGCGTCGCCGACACCCGCGACCGCGCCGCCCTGCTCACCACGGGCGCCGACGCCCGCATCGAGGCGACCCGGCCCCTGCCGGACACGCTGGCGACGGAGATCCGGGACAGTGGCTCCGGGGTCCGCGAGGTCACACCGGTGAGCATCGCGTACCAGGCGAAGCCGGAGGACGGCGAGCAGACGGTGCCGCTCGCGGGAGCCGACCCGGAGGCGTACGCGCGACTGGCGGCGTCGACCGGGCTCGGCGCGTTCCCCGCGGCCGAGTTGAAGCACCCCGCCCACGCGCCGCTGCCCGCCCTCGCCTCCCCCGCCGTGGCCGACCGCTACGGCACGCGGCCCTTCCCGGTGCGCCTGGAGGACGGCAGCCACGTCACCGTACGGATCGCCCTCGTGCGCGGTCTCACCCCGGCGGTGTCCGGCACCGACTTCCTGGTCGTCGACCGCGCCGGCCTCGGCACCCGCCCCGCCCGCCCCACGGCGCTCCTCGTCACCGGCGATCACCTCGACGGGGGCGCCCTGCGCAGGGCCGCGGGCGCCGAGGCGGACGTACGCCTGCGGTCTCAGGCGCGGGCGGCTTACGTCGACTCGCCGCTCCAGTCCGGCGCCGAGCGCGTCTACGCGGCGGCCGTCGCCGCGGGCGCCGGGTACGCCGTACTCGCCCTGCTCCTCGCCCTGGTCCGCGCGGCCCCCGAACGCACCGCGCTGCTCGCCCGGCTGCGCACCATGGGCCTCACCCGCGCCCAGGGCCGCCGCCTCCTCGTCCTCGAAGCCCTCCCCCAGGCTCTGCTCGCCGCGGCAGGCGGTGCGCTGACCGGCTGGGCCGCCATCCGCCTCCTCTCCCCCGGCATCGACCTCACGACGATCGCCCTGGCAGCAGCCACGACCGACGCACCCCCGGGGTCCACCGAACTGCGCACGGACACCCTGTCCCTGCTGCTCCCCGCCCTCTCGGTACTCGTCCTCGCCACGGGCACAGCGGCAGGACAGGCGTGGTGGACGGGGAGACGGGGGTCGGTCAGGGAACTGAGAGCGGGGGATTCACGGTGAGGGGTGCGGGGCTGACGGGGGGCCGGAAGCCGCGCGGGTTCATGGGGGCGGCTGCGCGGTTGACGGGACCGGCGGGGCCGAAGGCACGGGGATTGGCCGTGCCGGGCGGGCAGTCGACGGGACTGGCGGAGCCGACGGAGTCGAGAGCCACGGTGACGGGCGCGCCGTTGATGGGACTGGCGGAGCCGGGAACATGCGGATCCGCCGTGCCGGGCCCGCACTCGACGGAACCGACCGCTCCCCCGGAACCGGCGGAGCCGACAGCCACGGTGACGGCCGCGCAGTCGACGGAAAGGGCCGAGCCAAGAACCCGGGGACTCGCGATGTCGAGTACGGCGGTTGCCATCTCACGATCACGACCTGCGGGAGTCACGTCATGACCGCCACGAACCCCACCTTCGCCGACCTGGCCGAGCGCGCCGCGGCGCACCGGGACCGCCCCGCCTACGGCCACGACGCCCTCATCACCTGCGACCGGCTGGTGCGGATCTTCTCGGCGGACGGTGTGGAGGTGCAGGCCCTCCAGGGACTCGATCTCCTGGTCCGGGAGGGTGAGTTGATGGCGCTGGTGGGCGCTTCGGGCAGCGGCAAGTCGACGCTGATGAACATCCTGGCCGGCCTGGACACCCCCACCGCGGGAGCGGCCCGGGTGGCGGGCCGCGACCTGCTGACCATGGGCGCGAAGGACCGCCTCCGCTACCGCCGCGAGGTCGTCGGCTTCGTCTGGCAGCAGACGGCCCGCAACCTCCTGCCCTATCTGACGGCCGCCCAGAACGTCGCCCTGCCGATGCAGCTGGCCGGCTCCCGGGGCCCCCGCGCCCGCCGCCGCGAGCAGGCCGAACGTTCCCTGGAACTCCTGGAGTTGATGGGCATCGCGGATTGCCGCAACCGGCGCCCGCACCAGCTGTCCGGCGGCCAGCAGCAGCGCGTCGCGATCGCCGTGGCACTCGCCAACGCCCCCGCCGTGCTCCTCGCCGACGAACCCACCGGCGAACTCGACTCCCACACCGCCGAGCACATCTTCGCCGCCTTCCGCACCGCGAACGAGCACCTCGGCACCACGATCGTGATCGTCACCCACGACCAGGCCGTCGCGGGCGAGGTCCGCCGTACGGTGGCGATCCGCGACGGCCGCACCTCCACGGAAGTCCTGCGCCGCACCGAGGTCGACGCCGCCACCGGCCAGGAGGCGGTGGTGTCCCGCGAGTACGCCATGCTCGACCGCGCGGGCCGTCTGCAGCTCCCCGCCGAGTACACCCGCGCCCTGGGCATGCGCGATCGGGTGGCCCTGGAACTGGAGGAGGACCACATCCAGGTGTGGCCCGACGCCACGGACTGAGCCCGGACGGACCGCGTCACGACGGGCGGAGGCGAGGTCGGCCCCTCCCCGCCCCCTGGGAGGTTCAGCGAACGCTGACGTCCAGCGCCCCAAGTCCCGCTCTGCGTACGGCGATCGACCCGTACGGCGTACGCAGCCGGAGCCATGCGCCCGACGAGTACAGCCCGACCGGGCTCTCGCCGGGTGCGAGGTGGTGGGCCCGGTCCGCGGGCCGCAGGAATCCCAGCGACTGCGCGGCATGCGCGGCCCGCACCGGAAGGCCGGTGTCACCGATGGTCCGGGACCAGATCTCCCGCCCGATCCGGTCGAGTTCGGCGCGAGTACGGCCTTCGGGGGCCAGCTCCTCGGTCCGGGACCGGAATTCGGCGACCGCCGCGGCGACCATCGCGCGGACCGCGTCCGGCGCGGGCAACCCGGTCACCTGCTGCCAGCCGCCGCGGGGCGGCAGGACACCGGCCCACGGAGGTCCGGTGACGGGCGACGGAACGATGAGCGTGGCCGCCGACTCGTCCATCGATTCAAGGAGTTCACCCGCGGAGACGGTGACGTCGAGCGTGACGTCGAGCCCGTCCTCGTACGGCTTGGCGAGCCGCGCCGTGCGGATGGCAAGGACCTCGAACGACGGCGGTCGCCCGAACACCGCGAGCGCGGTCCCGGACGCCTGGAGGCGTACGGCGGCGGCGCGGTCGTAGTGGATCAGCCGGCCCAGGAAGGCGGCGAGGTCCGCCGCCTCCCTTTCGTCGGCGAGGTGCAGCGCGGTCGCGCCGCGCACACCCTGCGTACCGGTCATGCCGCGACGGCCTCGTCGTCCTGGTCGTCCCGGTACTCCTCCAGGAAGTCGCGCTCCTCGGAGGTGATCCGGCGCGGCCGCTGCGCCTCGAAGTCGAACGGCACTATGACCGTCGAGGCGGTGACGTACACCTGGTCCGGGTCCTTCACCTCGTAGGTGATGGTGAAGGACGCGGCCCTGATCTGTGTGATCCACAGCTCGATGTCCACCGGCGCGTGCCGGTGGACCAACTGCCGCTTGTAGTCGATCTCATGGCGAGCCACCACGGACCCCTGCTGGAAATCCTTGTCCGGGCGGAACAGGAAGTCGATCCGCGCCTCCTCCAGATAGCGGAGGAAGACCACGTTGTTGACGTGGCCGTACGCGTCCATGTCCGCCCAGCGCAGCGGGCAGCGGTAGGTGTGCCGCAAGGTCAGCCCCGGGTCAGCTTCTTGTAGGTGGCACGGTGCGGGCGCGCCGCGTCGGCACCGAGTCGCTCGACCTTGTTCTTCTCGTACGACTCGAAGTTGCCCTCGAACCAGAACCACTTGGACTCACCCTCGTAGGCGAGGATGTGCGTGGCGACCCGGTCCAGGAACCAGCGGTCGTGGGAGACGACCACGGCGGCACCGGGGAACTCGAGCAGCGCGTTCTCGAGCGAGGACAGCGTCTCGACGTCCAGGTCGTTCGTCGGCTCGTCGAGGAGCAGCAGGTTGCCGCCCTGCTTGAGGGTGAGCGCGAGGTTGAGACGGTTGCGCTCACCGCCGGAGAGGACGCCGGCGGGCTTCTGCTGGTCCGGACCCTTGAACCCGAAGGCGGAGACGTAGGCCCGCGAGGGCATCTCCACCTGACCCACGTTGATGTAGTCGAGCTCGTCACTCACGACGGCCCACAGGGTCTTCTTCGGGTCGATGTTCTCGCGGCTCTGGTCGACGTACGAGATCTTGACGGTCTCGCCGACCTTGATCGAACCGGAGTCGGGCTCTTCCAGACCCTGGATCATCTTGAAGAGTGTGGTCTTGCCGGCGCCGTTCGGGCCGATCACCCCGACGATGCCGTTGCGCGGCAGCGTGAACGAGAGATCGTCGATGAGCACCTTGTCGCCGAAGGCCTTGGAGAGCTTGTCGACCTCGACGACGATGGAGCCCAGACGCGGGCCCGGCGGGATCTGGATCTCCTCGAAGTCCAGCTTCCGCATCTTGTCGGCCTCGGCAGCCATCTCCTCGTAACGGGCGAGGCGGGCCTTGGACTTGACCTGACGGCCCTTGGCGTTGGAGCGGACCCACTCCAGCTCTTCCTTGAGGCGCTTGGCGCGCTTCGCGTCCTTCTGGCCCTCGACCTTGAGGCGGGAGGCCTTCTTCTCCAGGTAGGTGGAGTAGTTGCCCTCGTAGGGGTGGGCGCGGCCGCGGTCCAGCTCCAGGATCCATTCCGCGACGTTGTCGAGGAAGTACCGGTCGTGGGTGACGGCGACGACGGTGCCGGGGTACTTCGCGAGGTGCTGCTCCAGCCACTGCACGGACTCGGCGTCCAGGTGGTTGGTGGGCTCGTCGAGAAGCAGCAGGTCGGGCGCTTCGAGGAGCAGCTTGCACAGCGCGACGCGGCGGCGCTCACCACCGGAGAGGTTGGTGACGGGCCAGTCGCCGGGAGGGCAGCCGAGGGCGTCCATGGCCTGCTCCAGCTGGGTGTCCAGGTCCCACGCGTTGGCGTGGTCCAGGTCCTCCTGAAGCTTGCCCATCTCGTCCATGAGCGCGTCGGAGTAGTCGGTCGCCATCAGCTCGGCGACCTCGTTGAACCGGTGCAGCTTGCCCATGATCTCGGCGGCGCCGTCCTGCACGTTCTGCAGCACGGTCTTGGACTCGTCGAGCGGCGGCTCCTGGAGGAGCATGCCGACCGTGTAGCCGGGGGACAGGAACGCGTCACCGTTGGACGGCTGCTCCAGCCCAGCCATGATCTTGAGAACGGTGGACTTACCAGCACCGTTCGGACCGACCACACCGATCTTGGCGCCCGGCATGAAGTTCAAGGTGACGTCGTCGAGGATCACCTTGTCGCCGTGCGCCTTGCGCGTCTTGCGCATGGTGTAAATGAACTCAGCCAAGAGAAACCGTCCGGACGCTTGAAATCGGCAGTGGGCAGATACACCCCATCTTGCCTGAGGTCCAGCCTTGGGTGGTAACCCATATGGCCGGGGAGCTCTGACCTGGGGTTTCGCGACTGGCGGCTGGGGGCCGACTGTCACTGACGGTCGTCGTCGAGGGGCCTCGGGGGGCGTCGGACGGCCCAGGGACGGCCCAGCGGTCGACCTGCGACCCCGGCTCGTCCTCACCTCCCATCGCTCCCCTCTTCCACTGTCAGTACGGGCAGCTACGGTGCGACCGCCATCGACGGCGAGGCCTTGGGGAGGAACTGTGGGAGCCAAGACGGGACTGCTCGTGTACGCCGACGGCGAGGTACCGCGCCTGCTGCGACAGGTGGGGACGGCGGACCTGGCACGGACGTCCGCCATGATGCGGCGGCTCTATCCGGGCTGGGAGATCGAACCGTGCGAGGGCACCGACCTCTCGGACGGCGTGTACCCGCCGAAAGGCACGGCCTACGCGGCCAGCTGGCCGGGCGTGGACGTCATAGGCGACCAGCGAGTGATGATCGACTTCCCCTCCCAGCTCCCGGAACACCTGGTCGCGGCGAGCGCCGGCCGACGGCTCGTCCTGCACGTGATGCACAGCGTCGTCGACTGGCTCGCGTTCGCCGTCTGGGAAAACGGCCACCTGCTGCGCTCCCTGAGCCTGTCACCGGACAGAGGCATCATCGAGAATTTCGGCGACCCGCTCGCCTTCGAGCTGCCTTACTGGGCCGGGGACCGTCCCGCCGACGTCATCCCATGGCCCGGTGAAGAAGAAAAGCCGTACCCGCTGCCCTTCCATCCCCTGGAACTCGGCGAAGACGCGCTGCGCGCACTCTGCGGGTTCGTCCAGGAGGGCGTCCCCGAGCCCGACGACCTCGATGCGGGCAGCATCGCCCTCCACGGCTTCCACGTACGGGACCCACACGCGCCTGACCCCGCAGAACAGGAAGCGCAGCTGCGCAGGGCCATGGAGGCTATGGGACCGCCGCGTTTCTTCTCACTGGGGCCGGACGGCTCGCTGGTCGAGCGCGACAGCTTGTAGCGCACTCGGCCTTTGATCTCCTGTGGCCCGTTGCCCCACCAACACGCTTTCCAACTGTGGTGGTGGGGCGGCGGGGTGCGTGCGGGGGCGTTCACCTGGGTTCATGGGCGGCCAGCCATCAGCGCTGGGACAGCATCGGGTCCCGCCTGAACGGCAGTGAACGTAGCTGAATGAGACGGAAATTGAGACGGATGGGTGACGACTGTTCAGGCTGTTCGTGTCGCTCGGTGTTGCCTGTTCCTTGGCTAGCGGACCATCGGCCCGCCTCACACGACCGGCGAGTACAGGGCGACCATGTTCCCCTCGCTATCACGGAAGCAGGCCCCGCGAGCCCCCCGTGCACCCGCGCCTGGGTAGTTCTTGCCAACCTCGAAGATCTCGTTGGTCGTCCGCGCTCCACCGAGCGGCGCCGACATCTCAACTTCTTCGAACACCGCCCCGCGTCCCTTTAGCTGTGAAACGACGGGCTCGATGTCGTCGACTTCCCACGCCATTAGTGGGAACTTGCCCCGGGAGACTCCCTCAGACTGGACTAGTAGGAACTCTACGCCGCCGCACCGGTACAACAACCCATCGGGTCGTGCATCGACGGGCTCAAGATCGAGTTGCTTCGAGTAGAAACGCTGCGCCCGGACTAGATCCTGGGCAGGAAGTCTGATCGTTAGGCGTGCCCGAGCTAGAACCTTTTTGTCATCTAGAGAGGAATCTTCCAGATTCCCGCTCTTCGGGCGGCGTCGAATTCCTGCATTCCGCTCCAAGATTGGCTTAGCGGTCTCGTACGCCCTCCGGAAATCGCTCGCTTTATACCCGTTGAGAAAAGCGTTGAGGCGCGGAAACTCTGAACTATTATTCAATTTTTGCCAAGCGGGTAGCGGGCGGGTCAGACTATCCGGTATCAGGGGCGATATGTCCGCGCCTCCCTGAATCAAGGTCTTGAGTTTGTATGTTAAGTATTCCTCGTCGAGTCGTTGCTGTCGGGCCACGGGCAAGTAGTTACCCTCGTACTCCTTAACCAGATACTTCAAATCCTTGCGCATGCGTCCCAGGGCGACCCTGAGTGACATGTCTTCATGTACCTGGGGAGAAGACATGATGCGACGTAATACTTCTCGCACCTCGCTGACATGCTGAACCTGGTCAGAATACGTTTTTGCGGTGGCGTGCGCCGATAACATGCGGACAGCTAGCTGAACTTTGTCATGTGCCGTAATCAAATCTTGCAACAATTCCGCCCAGGCTTCTCGCTGAGCGCGAGCAAGGTCGGCCTGGCGAAGTGCTGAACTCACCACGCCCGTGCCAGCAAATACTGAAGCGAGTTGCAATAGCCACTTACCTAATTCCGTCGGAGTGTCACTCGGTTGTCCAATATTTAGTAAAGAAATACCTAGTGTGGCTGAAGCAAGAGCCAACACGCCCAGAGCGACTGCCAGTTTCCCCAACCCTGATGTTTGTTGCGCTGTCCGGCTGCTCATGCCGCCAGCGTGTCACTGAATCGATAATCCGTCCAGTCGAAGCATTGATAAGTTTTGAGGCGTCAGATGCACTGTGGAACGATTGAGGAATTTGTGTAGAGCATTGAATCGGTGTGTTGTCTGGGGAAGATAAGCGTGCGATCAATAGGATGACCCAGAAGAAAATATTCCCACGACCTCGACCACGCGGCCGGTCTCGCTCCGCGACCCGAGCGAGACGATGCGACCTGAGCTTGGGAAGCTTGGGTTCTCTGAGCGTGCCAGTGCAGCTGAGCTGCGGCGGGAGCGAGTCGACGCTTGGTGGGCGGTTCGTTGACTCCCTGGTGTTCCCCGTGGTTCCCCGCACGATCTGGCACGTGTCTGGCACGGACCAGGCCCTGTCACCCCTCTCGGTCGTGATTTCCGACCCACTTGCCGATCAGCAAGACCAAGATCGTGACTACGGCCAGACCTACGAAGATCACTGCTGCCCGAAGCTCGATCAGGGCCAACGCGATCACGATTCCCAACGCCAATACCCCACCGAGCGCAGCTCTGGGCCGTGCTCGATGGGTTCGGTGCGTCTCGCGCCAGGGGCGTTCCTCGTGATACGCCATCGGAGCCTCCTCACGGCTATCCCCACTACCAGGCTGCTCCGCGACGAGGCCTCGCGCATTTCCGCGTCAGGCTTGGTCTGTTGCATCCAGGCCTCGGCCGCCGCCGGTGTGGCGCGGCTTGAGCGCTCGACCTCTTCGTCCCGAAGCAACTCGGACAGGGTGCCGACCTTGGGCCAGTGCGCATCTGACCTACTGCGACGGTCCGTGAGTGTCCGTGCTCGTCCGCCGCTGTCTGTCCGCGTTGTCACGCAGTTAGACACTCAAACCTGCGGCCCACGTCGAGTACCAGTGCTCAGATCGGCGTCGTGCAGCGCAGCGAGTTCCTTCAGGTCGTTCGTGACCATGACCTGAGCGAGACGACCCGCGACGGCCACGACCGTTGGCCAAGAGGGTGCCCGTAAGTACTCGTATCCCCGCAGCGCCTCTGTCAATGAGCACGGTGAGTGCCACTCCAGCTCGAAGGAGCACCAGGGCTCCGGCGTGGCTCCCAGCAGAGGCGACGATCATGGATCCGGCCGCGGTGTGAGGCCGCGCGGAGTCGCGAAGGGGCGCGCGCCTTGCCTGCGTCGTGTGCTCGGCGCACGCTGGTCGTATGGGTGCTCACGACGGTGGCCCTACGCTCATCACTTCCGTGCAGCGGGCCCTCCGACTGCTGGAGGCGGTGAGCACGCACGAGAACGGCGCGCCGGCGAAGCAACTGGCACGTGAGACGGGACTCCCCCTGGCCACCGCCTATCACCTGCTGCGGACGCTGGTCCACGACGGATACGTACGGAAGCTGGACGACGGCGGGTTCGTCCTGGGCGACAAGCTGCAGATGCTGCACACCACGGGCCGCGGGCAGGTGTTGCTCAGCCGTGTCCGTCCCACACTCGCCGCTCTGCGGGACGAGCTCGCGACCGCCGCCTACCTCACCTTCTACGAGGAAGGCGAGATCCGGGTCGCCGAGATCGTCGACGGCCCCCAGGCGCCCCGTGTCGACCTCTGGGTGGGATTCGAGGACGCGGGGCACGCCACCGCGTTGGGCAAGTCCGTGCTGCGAGAACTGGATGACGCCTCCCGCAAGGACTACCTCTCCCGGCACCCCCTCGCCGACCTCACACCACGTACCATCACCAGCTCTCCGGAGCTGCTCCGGAGACTCGACTCCTCACCCGTGGCCCCGGCCGTCACGGACCTGGAGGAGTATGCCCTCGGTACGGTCTGTGTCGCCGTGCCCGTCTACAGCGGGGACACACTCGGCTCGCTCGGCGTCTCACTGCAGGCGGACCGGCTCTCTCGACTCGAGGAGATCCTGGAGCGGCTGATCCCGACCGCGAGTCGCGTGACCAGGGGCCTCTCGCTCACTATCTGAAAATCCTCTCCTTGTGGCGCCCGGGCCGAACCTCTTTCCTGGATGAAAGAGACATTTCAGGAGTGCCCCCGCGCACAGGTGAGGACTACGGACGAAGCATGAGTCAGGCCCGAGACCATGCCGGCGACCACTGGCTGATACGGCCGTTCAGGAACCGAGTGGCCGATCCCGGGTCGGCGGCCCGGAGACGTGCCGCCGCACAGTTGGCCGCCCGTACACCCGTACTGCCCGTGCTGATCGTCTCCGTCGTCGTGCTCGTCGACGTCGCGTGCGGAGCAGGGACGATCTGGCTGCCGCTGCTCGCGGCCGGGCCCGCGCTGGCCGCCACCACCGGCGGGCCGCGCGGAGTCCTCTGTGTCGGCCTTCTCGCCGCGGTGCTGGGCGCGACGCTTGGAACCCGGGACGGGGTTCCGGGACATGAGCTGACGGCCGTACTGTCCGCCCTGGCGGCCGTCACGCTGGCAAGTGGCCTCGCCAGCGCGCTGCGCGGGCGTCGTGAACGGGTGCTCGCGGCCGTCCGCTCGGTCGCGGAGGCCGCCCAGCATGCGCTCCTCAAGCCCGTACCGGCGGCTGTCGGCCCGTTCCAGGTGGCCGTCCGCTACAGCGCCGCGGCGGCGGAGGCCCGTATCGGCGGGGATCTATACGCGCTGGTGCCCACCCCGTACGGGGTCAGGCTGATCGTCGGCGATGTGCGCGGCAAGGGGCTGCCGGCCGTGGGGACCGCCGCACTCGTACTCGGTGTCTTCCGTGAGGCCGCCTACGACGAGCCCGATCTCCTCGCCGTCGTCGGCAGGATCGAGCGGAGCCTGGCGCGCAACCTCGGTTGCGACGACTTCGTCACCGCCGTGGTCGCCGGGTACCCGCAGGCAGGCCATCTGGAGGTGGTCAACTGTGGACACGCGCCTCCGCTGCTGGTGCGCGAATCCGGCACCGTCGTGACGGTAGAGCCTGCCCATCCGGCCCCGCCCCTCGGGCTGCGCGCCCTCACGGACGAGACCCCCAGCCTACAGGTGCTGCCTTTCGCCGACGGGGATCAACTGCTGCTCTACACCGATGGGGTTACCGAGGCCCGCAACCACCGCCGTGAGTTCTACCCGCTCGCCGAAGGGCTGGCCCGCCACTTGTCCGACGAACCGGCCGGCACCCTCACCGCGCTCCATGACGAACTGCTGGCGCATGTGGGCGGCCGACTGCACGACGACGCGGCGCTGCTCCTGCTCCGCAAGCCGGCTGTTCCCGAAGCGACCACTCCCACAACCGAAGCCGCCGTTCCCGAAGCGGCGTCGGACGCCGGTCGCGGCAGCGGCTCACGCTCCGTCTCGTCCCGATGCCGGTCCTCTGCCGCGGGCGCGGGCGACGGAAGCGAGGCTGCCGAGAAGCCCGAAGGAGCGGCGGACCCAGGTATCCCCTTCGCCGCCTTCTCGGGACCTGGCGATTTAGAAACCCCAGGTCAGCGGCTTAATGTGTTGTGCCCCCGGCAGGATTGGAACCTGCGACACCCGCTTTAGGAGTTCGATCCACCATGCCGTGGGAGCTTCAATCGTTCTAGACACAGAGGCCGTCGGAGATCGCAAGAGTCCACCCGTGTTCGCCATCGTTGATGTCAGGTATGGATGTCACTGGCCGAACACCTAAGCCTGGATGGGAGCGACCGTCACATCAAACACTTCGGGGTGCGCCAGCGCCATCATCAGCTCATACGGGATCGCCCGCGGTAGAGGCCACTTGATCGGCTCGGCCGACGGCCACATCGGGCGCAACGAGGGCAAGGCTCCGTACGGAGCGAGCCTGGAGCCGTGGGCGACATCAGGCGCGCGGATGATCTGCACGACCATGCAGCCGATCTTGAGGGTGCTGATCCAGGCCACACCACCCAGCTGGGACGTCCCGTAGCCCTGACACAGGGTGTCCACAAGAGGCACGTTGTCGTCAGGCGGGTAGTTCATGAAACCGAGGCGACCGAGCATCGAGGTAGTGGGTTCATGGACCTCATAAACACCGCGAAGTCACTCTCCGGGATCACGTTACGCACTGCAGAATGATGCGTGTGCTGAAACATGAGCATGGTCTTTGGAGACCATGACGACAGGGAGCGCTGGGCTCCGGCGTCGATGCTGCACGGGGTTCCCCGGATCAGGGCAGGTAGAAAGCCCCTGACGTCCTCCTCCAACTGGTTCATCCAGCCGCTGTTGCAGCTGGAGCAGACGACCTTGACTTGGTCATTCAGTGGGGGAGCGTCGTGATGTCGAACTGTGTCCATGCTCAGCCGAACGTACCGGTGGCGCCGAACTGTTGGGTCGAGCGCGACTTTGAGCCAGCGGGGGAGAACGTGCTCCTTCGTCAGAGGAGTGCCTCCACAGAAGATGCAGACCTTGGCCATGCACAGACCATAGAGGCCGCAGATCGGCGCAATGTTGGAATTTTGAGTCCGGCGGCTGCACTGAGCCATGGGGCAGTATGCGTGGAGAGCGAGCGAGATGATCTGGCATCAGGCAGAAACACTCCGTCTTGCCTGAGGTCCAGCCTCGGGTGGTAACCCATATGGCCGGGGAGCTGTGACCTGGGGTTTCGCGACTGGCGGCTGGGGGTCGACTGTCACTGACGGTCGTCGCTGAGTGACCTCGGGGGACGTCGGACGGCCCAGCGCAGCGTGTGGTCTCGACTTCCTCCGCCCGGAAGCGCAGCTACGAAGGGCCAGGGAGGCCATAGGAGTCTGCTGTTTGGGGAGTCGGCGAAGAGCCACCGATGAGTTTCGCCGGGCGGGCCGGTCTACCAGGACGTACGCCATCGACCCACTGACCGGAGGCCCACCATGACCACTCCCGCGCACGCCGGCCGCATGCTGTTCCTGAACATTCCCGTAGCGGACCTGGAGCGCAGCAAGTCGTTCTTCGCCCAGCTCGGATTCGGCTTCAACCCGAAGTTCACCGACGAGACCGCCGCCTGCATGCTGGTCGGCGAGCACGCCTTCGTCATGCTGCTCAGCCGCGAGAAGTTCGCGGAGTTCGCGAAACTGCCGATGGCCGATCCCACCACGCACACGCTGGCGCTCTACTGCTTCAGCGTGTCATCCCGCGACGAGGTCGACGCGGTCAGCGCCGCCGCACTCGCGGCGGGCGGCTCCGAGGCGGACGGTGCCGAGGACTACGGCTTCATGTACTCACGCAGCTTCTTCGACCTCGACGGCCACGGCTGGCAGGTCATGTGGATGGACCCGGCGGCGGTGGAGCAGGGCCCCGAGGCGTTCGCGGCCTCCGTGCAGGACACCGACGCAACGGCCTGACCGACCAGGGCACCGTCGGTCATGCGGCGGACCCTAAAGGACCGACCTCTTCGTAGATCCTCATGATCCTTCCGTATCGGAGCGGCCCCTTCGAGGGAAGGTCAGTCGCCGTTCGAGCCGCTCCCGATGAGCTGTGGCCGGGGACCGGCCAGGGAGGCCGTCAAGGAGTCGGGGGACGCGAACCGGCGGCGGCCCTGCCGGCCCAACGGACTCGTCTGTCTGGAGGGGAACGGCATGGCTGCGCGAACCGGCCTGTTCGAAGGTGGGCTGCTCGAAGGGAAGACCGTCCTGGTCACGGGCGTCCTCACGGACCGCTCGATCGCGTTTCACGTGGCCCGCACCGCGCAGGAGCAGGGAGCCGAGGTGGTCCTCACGGGCTACGGCCGACTGTCCCTGGTGGAGCGGATCGCGCGGCGGCTGCCGCGGCCCGCCCCGGTCCTCGAACTGGACGTCACCGACGACGACCACCTGGCCACCCTGGAGAACCGGCTCCGGGAGCATGTCGACCGTATCGACGGCGTACTCCACGCGGTGGCCTTCGCACCGCCGGGAGCGCTGGGCGGCAACTTCCTGAGCACGTCGCGAAGCGAGGCCGCGCACGCGTTCGAGGTGTCCGCGGTCTCCCTCCAGGCCCTGACCGCCGCTCTGCTGCCCCTCATGCCGAGGGGAGCGTCGGTGGTCGGCCTGGACTTCGACGCCCGTCAGGTGTGGGCGGGCTACGACTGGATGGGCGTCGCGAAGGCGGGCCTGGAGTCCTGCGCACGGTATCTCGCGGCCTATCTCGGGGTGCGGGGCATCCGGGTCAACCTCGTCGCCGCGGGCCCGCTGCACACCCCTGCGGGCCGCGCGAGCTACGGGCCGTCCGCGGACCCGGCCGAAGCCGCGGCGGAGTGGGACGCACGGGCGCCCCTGGGCTGGCAGCCCACGGACTTCACGCCGGTGAGCAAGGCCTGTGTGGCTCTGCTGTCGGACTGGTTCCCGTCGACCACCGGCGAGATCGTGCACGTCGACGGCGGATCGCATGCGGTCGGGGACGGGGTCGTACGCGCCGCGGCCGGCCGGGTGCACGCGCGCGTGGGCGGGGGCCGAGATGGCCACTGACCTCCCCGGAGCAGCACCCCACACGCCCCACACACCTCACGTGTCTCATCTGCCTCACACGCTCGACACCAAGATCCCCACCGCACCGAGCCCGCCGGACCCGGCCGCCCTGGACCCGGCGGACCCGGCGGACCCGGCCGACCCAGCCGACCTGGCCCAGGCCGACCCAGCCGTCCTGGGCCCGGTCGAAATAACCCGGGACCGCATCCGCGAGTTCGCCGACGCGATAGGCGATCCGAACCCCGCGTACCGCGTACCGGCGGCGGCGCGCGCACTGGGCCACCCGGACGTGATCGCGCCGCCCACCTTCGCCGTACGCCTGGCGGGCCAGGCGGAGGCGAACGTCCTGAGGCAGCGCCGAAGCGACGCCGCATACGACTACACGGCGGCCATTCACCTCTCCCAGGACTTCCGGCACTTCCGCCCGATCCGACACGGGGACGTGCTCACCGCCCGGGCCCGGATCCTCCAGGAACAGCCGGCCATGAACGGCAGCCTGCTGTCGATGGAGGTGGCGATCGCGACTCAGGACGGTGAGCCCGTCACCCGGTCGGTCAGCCGATTCCTGTCGCGGGGGGGGGGGGGGGGGGGAGGGGGGGGGGGGGGGG
>NZ_JBMNDS010000007.1:57932-172426 GCF_052543295.1 Streptomyces sp. SAS_270 | reverse complement strand
TCCTGCGCAGGACCACCGCCGACGGGATGCGGAAGCCGCGCGGAGAGCGCAGGCAGCCCTTACGGAGTTCATCGGTCGCGACGACTTCGTCTGCCTGGGTGCCAAGGCGGCCCTGAAGCGCGACACGATCGTCCACCGGCACTGCGGAGAGCTCGGCGGCACGGCGGGCGTCATCAACCACCTGGAAGGAGTACGGGAGTTCCTGAAGTCGTTCGAGCCCGGCCCGCGGAGCTTCTCGTCGTTCGTCGCGACGTTCGACGGCTTGGCGGACACCTCCGAGGAGATCTTCGAGCAGGCGGTCTGGCGGCACTTGCAGGGCATGCACGACCGGGACAGCGTGCAACACGGATGGACCGGCCAGTACGACTCCGACCCCGCGTCCCCCTACTTCGCCTTCTCCGTGTCCGGCCACCCCTTCTTCGTGGTGGGCCTGCACCCGGGAGCGTCCCGCCCGAGCCGCCGCCTCGAACTGCCGGCGCTGGTCTTCAACTCCCACCTGCAGTTCAACGCCATGGGCCTCAGGTTCTTCAAGCTCCGCAAGAAGATCAGGGCCCGCGAACAGGAGTTCCACGGCGCGATGAACCCCAGCCTGGCCACCTACCGGGACGAAGCCCGCCACTACAGCGGCCGTATGACCGCCCCGGAATGGACCTGCCCCTTCACCGCCCGAACTCCACCGGGCCCCGACTCCCGCGCAAACGGAGCCCATTGACTCCCCTGCCCCGCCGACCACTTGCGCCCGTTACGTTTCCGGACAACTTTCGGACCGCGACCGACGGCAACCAAACACCCCTGAACAGCAAAAAAGGCCCTCCCCGAAGGAAGGGCACTCAGTGGCGCCCCCGGCAGGACTCGAACCTGCGGCCAAGCGCTTAGAAGGCGCCTGCTCTATCCACTGAGCTACGGGGGCCGGGTGTGGTGGCCTGTGTCCTGGTGCCCGGGTGTGGGCTGATCCGTGACCTTGCCGGGACAAGGATAGGGCTCCCGCGTCCTTGCCCTTGGTGCTTCTCCTCCGTGGCTCGATGTGGAGGTTCGGTGAAGCGGTCCTGATAATCGCAGGCAGGTACGAATCGTGCACCGCTTTTGGCGTCTCGCGCATCGGGTGTTGTGCACTCGTTATGCCTGCGCCCCAGTCGTCCCTTCCGTCCCCTGTGTCCTGTCGGCGCGCAGACATACTCATATGCTTCAGAAAGCCTCCAAAATTGGGCATTCTTCGCATGTGGTGACCTTGGACGTACGGCCTCAGCTGCTCGACGCACTTTCCGCCCTGCGCGACCGTGTCGCCGCCGCACGCTTTCCGCTGCCCCTGGCAGGCGCTCCACGCGCGCGTGCCAACCGCGACGAACTCCTCGCACAACTCGACGACTATTTGGTGCCCCGGCTGAGGGAGCCCGAAGCCCCCCTGCTGGCCGTGATCGGCGGCTCCACCGGCGCCGGGAAGTCGACGCTGGTCAACTCCCTTGTGGGACGGCGGGTCAGCGAGGCGGGGGTGCTGCGGCCCACGACACGAACACCGGTGCTGGTGTGCCACCCGGAGGACCATCACTGGTTCAGCGGGATGCGGGTGCTGCCGCACCTCACGCGCGTGTGGATGCCCCATCAGGAGCCGGGTGACGACCTGCCCGCGCTCACCGACCGCGGCGAACGCGTGCTGCGGATCGAGACCGCCGACACCCTGCCCCGCGGCCTCGCCCTCCTCGACGCGCCTGACATCGACTCCCTGGTGGCCGACAACCGGGTCCTGGCCGCCGAGCTGATCTGCGCTGCCGACATCTGGGTGATGGTCACCACGGCCGCGCGGTACGCCGATGCCGTGCCGTGGCACCTGCTGCGTACGGCCAAGGAGCACAAGGCGACCCTGATCACCGTGCTCGACCGGGTGCCCCACCAGGTGGTGTCGGAGGTGTCCCGGCAGTACGGCGCCCTGCTCGCCAAGGCCGGACTCGGCGAGGTGCCCCGCTTCACCGTGCCCGAGCTGCCCGAGTCCGCCTGGGGCGGCGGGCTGCTGCCCGCGACCGCGGTCGCGCCGTTGCGTACCTGGCTCATGCACCAGACGCAGGACCCAGGAGCCCGGCACGAGGCGATGGCCCGTACCGCGCACGGGGTCCTCGACTCGCTGCGCACGCGGATGCCCGAACTGGCCGGCGCCGCAGCCGCGCAGTACGCGGCGGCCCTGCGGCTCACCGCCGCCGTGGACAGCGCGTACGACAGCGAGCACGCGCGCGTGAAGGCGCGTCTGCAGGCCGGGGCCGTGCTCTCCGGAGACGCGCTGAAGCGGTGGCGCGCCTACCCGCTCGACTGCTCCGCCCGTGAACTGCTCGACGCGCTCGTCGAGAGCCTGAGCGCGCTGCTGCTGTGCTCCGTCACGGCAGCCGACGAGCGCGTGGACGAGGCCTGGCGGCGCGAACCGGCGGCAGGCGCACCGGAGCTGACCGGCCATGAGCCGACGGCCGAGAGCGCCGAACACCGGATCGGGATGGCCGTACGGCGCTGGCGGCGCGTCCTTGAGGAGTACGCCGAGGAAGAGGTGCGCGACCTCGACAAGGGCTCCGCTCCGGACACCGAGGTGGTCGCCGCGCTGGTGGCCACCGCCCTCCTGGGCGGGCGCAGGGCGCGCAGCGCGGGCGAGGGGCTCGCGGAACGCATCGGCGCGCACGGCGCCCTGCGGCTGCGCGACCGAGGGGGACGGCTGCTCACCGACTACCTCGACAAGACCCTGCACACCGAGCGCGAGCGCCGCCTCGCCCCGCTCGACGCACTCGACGTACACGCAGAACCCCAGGCCGAACTCATCGCCGCGCTGTCCGTACTGCAGAAGGAGAGGTGACCGCGGTGACTGCCGTCACTGACCGCACGGATCACGCCGACCACACCGGAGGAGACTCCCCGGGAGCCGACTCCCCCGGGGACGGCCGCCTCAGGGACGACTCCCCGGGCGGCGCGCCCTCCGACGCCGAGCGCGCCGAGGACACCCGCCTTCAAGCCGAGGACACACCTCTTCAAGAGGCGGGCTTCGAAGGGGCCCACTCCGAAGGGATCAGCTCCGAGGACGCCGACGACCGCGAAGGCGACGAGCACGCGCGCGTGGAGACCGATTCCGCGGAATCCGCCGAATCGTCCGGAACGGCTGCAACGGCTGCAACGGCTGCAACGGCTGCAACGGCCGGATCCACCGAGCCCGCCCAGCCTGTCCAGCCCGCCGAACCCCCCACCCCCGCCGCGTCAGAACCCGATCCGTCGACCCAGGACTCCCCGCCCCGCGCGGAGCCCGAGTCCGAGTCCGCCTGGGACGACGGACTCATCGCGCGCCGCGTCTCCGAGACGGCCGCCTCCACGGAGGCCGTGCAGAGCGTGGCCGTGGACACCAGGCCCTCCGCCGCGCAGGTCGTGCCCCCTCTCGCGTACGACGGCCCCCTGAGGTCACGGCTCGACGCGCTGCGCGAGTTGGTGGGGCTCTCCCGAACCCGGCTCGACAGCAGGACACTCGCCGAGGCGGGCCAGGTCCTCGACGAGGCGGCGGCGCGGCGCAGGCTCTCGGGCCAGCACACGGTGGTCGCCATCGCGGGAGCCACGGGCAGCGGCAAGTCGCAGCTCTTCAACACGCTCGCGGGGGTGGCGATTTCGGAGACGGGGGTGCGCAGGCCGACGACCGCCGCACCCATCGCGTGCAGTTGGAGCGACGGCGCCGCGACCCTCATCGACCGACTCGGCATCCCGGGACGGCTGCGCAGGCGTCCGCTTCAGAGCGCCGAGGCGGAGGCGCAGCTGCGCGGGCTGGTCCTCGTCGACCTGCCCGACCACGACTCGGCGGCCGCCCAGCACCGCGAGCAGGTGGACCGCATCCTGGCGCTCGTCGACGCGGTCATCTGGGTCGTGGATCCCGAGAAGTACGCGGACGCCATCCTCCACGAGCGCTATCTGCGGCCCATGGCGGGCCACGCGGAGGTCACCTTCGTAGTCCTCAACCAAGTGGACCGGCTGCCGGGTGAGGCCGCCGATCAGGTCCTCGACGATCTGCGCAGGCTGCTCGACGAGGACGGCATCGCGCTCGGGGAGTACGGCGAGCCGGGCGCGACCGTACTCGCGCTGTCCGCGCTCACCGGGGACGGCGTCGGCGAACTGCGCGAGTCCCTCGGCCAGTTCCTGGCCGAGCGGGGGGCGGCGGCGCGCCGCATCTCCGCCGACCTGGACGCCGCCGCGATGCGCCTGAGGCCCGTCTACGCGACCGGGCGCCGGACCGGGCTCAGCGAGGAGGCCCGCGGCGAGTTCGCGGACCGGCTCGCGGACGCCGTGGGCGCCACCGCGGCGGGCGAGGCGTCCGAGCGCGCGTGGCTGCGCAACGCCAACCGCGCCTGCGGCACCCCCTGGTTGCGGCTGTGGCGGTGGTACGAGGACCGGCGTGAACCTCCGACGGGTCGCCTGGCCGTGCGGGCGCCCGAGGACGAGGAGGCCACGGCGCGACAGCGCGTCGAGCAGGCCGTGCGTACGGTGGCGGACCGTGCGGCTCGTGGTCTCCCGGCCCCCTGGGCGCAGGCGGTGCGCGAGGCGGCCGTACGCGGGGCGCAGGGGCTGCCCGAGGCGCTGGACGAGATGGCGGCGCGCGCCACGACACCGGTGGGGCGGCCGCCGCGGCCCGGCTGGTGGCCGGTCGCCGTCCTCGCGCAGGCGTCGATGACGATCCTGCAAGTCGTGGGCGGGCTGTGGCTGGTGGCGCAGATCATCGGTTTCATGTCGCCGAATCTCGGGGTCCCGGTGCTGCTGATGGTGACGGGCATCATCGGCGGTCCGGTGGTCGAGTGGAGCAGCAGGATGGCGGCGCGCGGGCCCGCTCGGCGGTACGGGCTGGAGGCGGAACGACGGCTGCGCGAGGCCGCGGCCGGCTGCGGGAGGGCACGGGTACTGGATCCGGTGGCGGCGGAACTTCTGCGGTACCGGGAGGTGCGCGAGCAGTACGGGCGGGTCATGGGGGTGTCCACGCCTGTCTGACGAGTCGGGACGGGTCAGCCGCGCCACCCACACGGGTGGCGCGGTTTTCCACAACCGGCCGGTAGCCCACAGCGCTCAGCGGGCCCGGCCGGGCGGAGGCAGTCTGAACTCGCGGCGATCGCAGCGGATGCAGGCACGAGATGCACTCGATGCGCAGATGTGCTGGTGCGCAGATACGCCGATGCGCCGATGCGCTCGCCGCGAGAGCACGGGACAGACGCAGCCGTACGGGAGAGGGGTCCGCGATGAACGAGACGATGGTGTGCGTGGTGGGGAACGTGGCTACGCAGCCGGTGTACAAGGAACTGGCGAACGGGGCGTCGGCGAGGTTCCGGCTGGCGGTCACGGCGCGGTACTGGGACCGCGAGAAGAACACGTGGACGGACGGCCACACCAACTTCTTCACGGTGTGGGCCAGGCGGTCGCTCGCCACGAACGTGGGGGCGTCGGTGTCCGTGGGCGATCCGGTGGTCGTGCACGGACGGCTGAAAGTCCGCACCGAGCTGCGCGACGGCCAGAGTTGGACGTCGGCCGACGTGGACGCGGTGTCGATCGGACACGACCTGTCGCGGGGTACGTCGGCGTTCCGGCGAGCGTCCAAGGGGGATACGGCGGTGGCCTCGCCGGCCCGGCCGGAGCCGAGTTGGGAGACGGACCCGCAGACTCAGCAATCGGAACCTGCATCCCCATCGGAACCCGGCTCCCCACCGCATCTGTCGGCCCAACAGGAGCCGGAGCCAGCCGGGGTGACGTGACGTCAGGAGCAGGTCTCCGCCCAGCAGAATCATGAACTCGACTGGTGCGCGCGGCAGTCGACATGACCTCATGACGTCATGCGAGCACCTGCCGCACAGGCCGAGTGAACCCTGAGCGAACTGCGGCTTATCGGCGAATACGTTCGGAACGATCCCCCATGGATTTGTCGATAGGCGCAGCTCACAGGCGTGCCGAGCGATAACGATTCCGGCTCGGATCGGTTATCCGATGGCATGACTGGGGAGTGTGGTGCGCCGTTTCCTTAGGATGCCGGGCATAGCTCACGGGGCTTCTGATTCTGCTGGCGGGACCATCCCCCCATGTCAACGGGTCCTGCTCGAAGGGGAATTCTGTGTTTTCTTCGTTCTCTGCGTTGTCCGCGCGCAGGCGGTTGGCCGCCCGCCTCGCCGCCGCGACGTTGGCGTCCGGGCTCGTGACCGCCGGTGCACTGGCCACCGCGGGCACAGCCGTCGCCGACGAGACGCCGCAGAACCTGGGCGGCGCGACCGCGACCATAGGCGGTCTGAAGACGTACGGCGCTGCCGTGATCCATGACGGCGGCGCGGACCAGCAGGTCTCGGCGGGGCTGTTCGAGATGTCCGTCGACAACGGCGGCACGCTGCAGACCTACTGCATCGACATCCACAACCCGACGCAGAAGGACGCCAAGTACCAGGAGACCCCCTGGAGCGGCACGTCGCTGAACGGCAACGCGGACGCGGGCAAGATCCGCTGGATCCTGCAGAACTCCTATCCGCAGGTGAACGACCTCGCCGCGCTGGCCCGGAAAGCGGGCGCGAGCGGACTCACCGAGCAGGACGCGGCAGCCGGCACCCAGGTCGCCATCTGGCGGTACTCGGACGGCGCCGACGTCGACGCGGTGAGCCCACAGGCGGAGAAGCTCGCGGACTATCTGCAGAAGAGCGCGCGGAGTCTCGCCGAGCCCAAGGCCTCACTGACCCTCGACCCGCCCGCGGTCTCCGGTCACGCCGGCGGGAAGCTGGGCCCGGTCAGGGTTCGCACCAACGCGGACAGCGTGACGGTGACGCCGCCCGCGGATGCCATGGCCGACGGAGTGAAGATCGTCGACAGGAACGGCAAGGCGATCACCTCCGCCGTGAACGGCAGTGCCCTGTACTTCGACATACCGAAGGACAGCGCCGACGGTTCCGCCGCGCTGACCGTGCAGGCGTCGACGACCGTGCCGGTCGGCCGTGCCTTCGCCTCGGAGACCCGCAGCCAGACGCAGATCCTCGCGGGCTCCAGCGAGTCGACTGTCTCCGCGACGGCGACCGCCACCTGGGCCGACAAGGGCGCGATACCCGCGCTCTCGGCCGAGAAGAACTGCGCCAAGAACGGCGTGGACATCACGGCGGCCAATAAGGGCGACGCGGCGTTCACCTTCGAGCTGATGGGGATCGAGCACACCATCGAGGCCGGCAGGTCCCAGACGGTGACGATCCCGCTGCAGGAGGACCAGGCGTACGACTTCACGATCAAGGGGCCGGACGGGTTCGAGAAGCGGTTCAAGGGCGTACTGGACTGCCGGACGCAGGGCAGCGCGGGCGGCGACGCGACCCAGACCCTCAGCGAGCCGAGCCCGGCCACCGTGGGCGGCACCGCCACGGGCGACACCAACCTCGCCGAGACCGGCGGTTCCAGCGCGACGCCGATCATCGCGGGCGTAGCCATCGGCCTGGTCGTCCTCGGCGGCGCGGCAGTGCTCTTCGTCCGCACGAAGAAGGCGCCCACGCAGGACTGACACCCCCAGGACCGGCGTGTCAGGGATTCAGGCAGGAGTGACGGAACCGAGCAGCACCGCACCACTGCACCTTGGCAACTCAACAGTGAGCGACCGCAGGTGGCTCCGTGAGCACGCGGCCCCGGCCCGCCCCTCAGGGCGTCCGGGGCCGCGCTCCTCCCGAGACCGGTAACGCCCCGCTAGGAGCGGGCGCCTCGACCTCGCGCGATGGCGATCCCGGCCGCGATCAGACCGAGAACACCCACGACGAGGCCGGCGATGCCCAGGCCACGAGCCGTCGAGTCGCTGTCCGAATCGCTGCTCGCAGCATCGCTCTTGGCCGCCGGGCTGGAACCCGAGGCGGAGTCGGTGCCGGAGTCGGACGACGAGGCGGTACCCGAACCGGAGGACTCGTCAGAGGTGCCCCCTCCGTCCTCGGCGGAATCGGCGGACTTGGCGGTGAGCTTGAGAACCGGTGCCGGGTTCTCCGGCTCCTCCCCGCCCTTCGTCTCCTCCTCGATCCAGCGGGCGACCTTGCCGTCCGAGTAGGTCTGCAGCGTCTTGAACGTCAACTCATCGGCGTTGTCCGGGAGTTGACCGAAGGCGACGTTGAAGTCCTGGTACTCGCCGTGCCGGATCCGCCCGCCGGTCCAGGTGATCTCCGAGACGGCGTCGGTGATGGTGCCGTCGTCGGTCTTGACGGGGGTCTTGAGCTTCTTGGTCGTCACCTTCGCCGTCCAGCCCTCTTCGGGCGTGACGAGTACGCCGAGGACGGGGTGGTCCGTCGGCAGGAAGACCTGCACCTTCGTGGTGCTGGCGGTGTCCTCCTCGTTCGGGACGCGGAAGGTCAGGACGCCGTCCGTGGCGCCCTTGGCGTAGCTGCCGGGGTGGACCGTCACATGCGCGAAGGCCGCGCCTGCGGCGGCCAGGACGCCGGCCGTGGTGAGGGCGGCGACGAGACCGGCCCGGCGCAGGGTGGTGCGTGTCGGGGACATCAGGGGAACTCCGTACTGGTGTGAAGGCGGTCAGGGCGTGTACGGGATCCCTGCCGGCGGCCCCCTCCGGGAGACGGCGTGCCGCAGCAGCACCTGCTGGAACGGCCGCAGAGCGACCACACCTCGGCAGGCGCCACCCGGCACGAGGGGTTGGGGCGGCGCCGTCCGCACCCGCCACCAGGCCGCGAGCCCCGGCACGAGCACCGCTGCCCGCCGCAGCAGCGACCAGAGTGCGGCCTCGCCGCGCCGCAGCCACCAGGTCGCGAGGAGTGCGGCCGCCACATGACCGGCGGTGGCGTGGGCCACCAAGGCGTGCGGGTGTGCCATGTGTGCGCGCACCGCGTGTCCGTGAGACATATGCGCCTGCGCCATGGACGCCCCGTGCATGACCATGGGGGTGCGCATGCGCGACTCGGCGGCCTCGAAGGCGAGGTGCAGCCCGGCCTGGGCGGCCAGCATGCCGCAGCCGATGCCCATGAGCGAGCGTTCCCGGCCGCCCAGCAGGACACCGGCCGCGAAGACGGGAAGGAACCCGGCGGCGTCCACCCACAACGGCGGCGCCTGCCCCGACGCCAGAGCGTGGCCCCCGGCAGCCAGCAGCACACACAGCACGGCGAACACCGCCGCGCGCAGGCTCCGTACCGCCGGTGACGCACTCATGGAGCCCAGATACTCCCACGCGAAGCGAACAGCTGTCGCAACTTCCCCGGGAGCCGACAGGAACGGGCGGGGCCCCGTGCGTCTCTTCGGCCGACAGCCCGGGCCGCCCCAGCGCTCAGGCCGCGGCGGCGGGCCTCCAGTAGAAGCCGTACTGCCGCTGCAGGTGATGCAGATCCACCAGGTACCGCCGCAGCGTCACATGGTCGACCGGCGCGTCCTCGCACCAGGCGCGCAGCTTGTCGTTGACGGTGCGCTCCGGGTACTCGACGCCCGGCTCGAACGTCTGCTCGGCGATGTACCGGAGGACGACCAGCTTGCGCTGCCACCGGGCGGGCAGCCGCACAAGACGGCCCTCGCGCACGAAGGTCCGCAGGACCATTTCGGTCTGCTCGTCACCGTAGCCGTAGCCCTCCGGGCCATGTGCACCCTTCGCGCCCTCCCTGCGCTCCGCGTTCTCCGCAGCCCCCGCGGTCTCCGCCGAAGGCTGCGCGGCATTATTCCGGGCCAGCTCGCGCAGGTGCCCATACGCGACGGCCAGTCTCCCGTCGGCCTCCACCGTGACGACCTGCCGGTCCTGGAGCTTCCGCAGGGCCTCCGCTGCCTCCCTCGGGGACAGCCCGGAGTGCTCGGCGACCTTCTCCGGCGTGTCGGCGCCGAGGGCCACGGCGGCGAAAGCCAGAACCCTGCGCTCCTCGGCGAACAGACGGATCAATGGGTCGGTTGCCATGGTTCGGAGGCTAGTTGAGGTACCTCGTGGTCCGAAGCGAATTTGCCGGGGTTCGAAGGGCCGTGCGAACGAAGGGCCTGTTCGGAACGGGTGATCCCCCGAGGAAGTCCGTGACCAGTGGTGAGCGGGCGCGTTGAAGGGGAGTGCGGTCGCGTTCGAGCAGCCGCACTCACCGAATCAAAGGAGAACGTGATGTCTCGCATCGCGAAGGCGGCCGGTGTCGCGCTCGGCACGGGTGCCGTGGTGCTCAGCGGGGCCGGCCTGGCCCTGGCGGACGCGGGTGCTCAGGGCGAGGCCGTCGGCTCGCCCGGCGTCCTGTCGGGCAATGTCATCCAGGTCCCGATCCACATCCCGGTCAACGTGTGCGGGAACACCGTCAGCGTCATCGGCCTGCTCAACCCGGCCTTCGGCAACACCTGTGTCAACGACGGCGGCCACAAGCCCAGCCACCCGGGCCACCCCGGTCACCCCGGCCCCTCGGGCTACGGTTACGGCAACTGATTCGTCGTAAGCGCGGAAAGGCCCCCGGCGGTTCCACCGCCGGGGGCCTCGCACTACCCGCCCTTCCCGTTCCGCCCGCCCGTCCCGGGCCATGGCGCGCGCTACGCGTAACGGTAGATCCGGCCGACGTCCTCCATCTGGTCCGGCGTCACGTTCCACGGCGGCATTCCCTCGTGCCGGGCGACGATCCGCTCGTACTGCGAACTGCCGGGGCCCGGCGGATTCGCGGGGAGGTAGCGGGCGCCCCCGTGGCGACGCTGCCACAGCGACCACTGGAGGTCGATGAAGGCGTGGTGCAGCCAGAAGACGGGATCGTTGACCGAGGCGCCGCCGAGCATGTGCCCGCCCACCCAGCGGTGGACGCGGTTGTGGTTGCCCCACGCACCGCTGCCGCTCCCCCGGCCCCATCCTTCGAGGCGGTTGCGGAAGCCCTTCGTGGAGGTGGAGTCCCACGGCGAGGTGTCGTAGACGGCATCGTCCAGGGCCCGTGACAGCTCGGTACGGGTGGGCAGTTCGAGCGGATCCTGGGGGTGACCGAAGTCCCGGGTGAGGAACTTGACGTCGGTCACGCCCTCCTTGATCGTCCACTTCCCGTTGCCGTAGGCGAAGGGGCCGGTCATGACCCGGTGGTCGGAGCGCCGCCCGTTGCCGCCGAGCAGGTCCTTGGTCCAGGGCGCGGAGGAGGGCGTGCGGTTCCGCGTCCAGTCCCAGTACGGCACGCTCACGCCGGAGTCCACGCGCCGCAGTGCCCGCTCCAGCTCCAGCAGGAACTTGCGGTGCCAGGGCAGGAAGGACGGCGCCATGTGGGCGGCGCGCAGTCCGCCGTCGCCGTCGGCGACGTAGTAGTCGATGTGCGTCCGCACGAACTCGTCGTACTCGCCACGGCGTTTGATCTCCAGCATCGCGCCCACGAACCGCCGCCGCTCCGCGACGGTGAGGGTACTGACGTCCTTACGCGTGTACGCCACGGTGCCCCCCGTCCCTGGAACGACCACCCTCGTCCCCGCTCGGGCCCATGGCGCGCAGGTGCTCCGCGGGCCCGAGTTCGTCGACGGCGGCCCGGGCGGCGGCGAGCGGTGTCGGGTACGACTGGTAGTGGTCCACCATGCTCAGGTACGTGCCGTCCGCGCGGCGCATCAGGTGCAGTGGCCGCCCGTCCACGGTGACCTGCCACTCCCCCGCGTCATAGCTTGCCCGGCCCGTGCCCGCCCAGGTCCCGCGGATCAGGCGGCCGCGATAGGTCTCCTCGAAGGTGTCCGTCGTGTCAGGCGGGTCGGCCACGATGTCGTCGGCGACCGGGGGGCGCGAGGCCGCGACGACCGGGATCGCGGCCGCGGCGACGACCAGGGCCACCATTCCGCGCATCACATACCGGCGGCTTCTGTCCTCGGGGTCGACCGGACGTTCGGACCCCACGGGACTCTGCTGACCTACGTGGCCCACCGGACCCACCGGGCTTACTGCACCCACCGGATTCGCCGAACCCGCCGACGTACTCACCGACACTCTGCTGACGAACAATGTTCTCTCCTCGTCGTGTTCAGTAACGGTGACCGCCCGGGAGCCGGGCAGCGGACCCTGCGACGGCACGGCCCGCAGGACGTCAGGCCCGGTGGGCCGGGGACTACGCGCCTCCCGCGAGCCCCAGGTTCGCGGCCGGCACCGTCTGCAGCACGGGGCCGAGGACGGCGGCCTGCGGGAGCTTCAGGTCGGGGAGGCCGAAGTTGTCGGGGTTCGGCGGGGTCAGCGGGGTGTCCAGGGACAGCCCGGGGGTCAGCGTGCGGAGGTCGGACGCGGGGGCGCCGACCTCGACATGGTCGGAGCCGTCGCCGAGGACGTGCGGCAGCGGCGCCCGCAGTCCCGCGCCGGGCAGCCCGCCGCTGAGCGGCAGCTGCGGCACGACCCCCTGCGGGATCAGGCGCCCTTCGACGTACTGCGGCCCCTCGGGCTTGCCCGGCACAAGCAGCGGCAGCTCTCCGCCGACCTTGGGCAGCTGCACGTTGAGGGACTTCTCCACACCGTCCAGCGGTACGGGAACGGGGACCGAGCCCGCCGCGACGGCGGGGGTCGCGGCGGCACCTGCCGCGGCCGCCACGCAGGTGATGACGGCGGCGAGGGTTCCTCGGGTGGTCGGCTTCATCTCAGGTACGGTCCCTTTCGGAATTCATGGGGGCTCTGCGTGCGTACCGAGTAACGATCCTGAGAACGGCATCAGTTCAAGATTCCCCCGAGTGATGCAGTAGTAGGACCGGTGGAGATGCCGTACGCCACCAGGCCCAGCTTCGGGCCGGGGAACCCGAGGGCCGAGGCCTGGTCGCTCCTCGTGGGTGCCGCCGGGGCGACCGGCTCAGGCCGTGGCCCGGACCATCAGCCGCGCAGGCTGCGTGCCGGCAGCAGGACGTGGGCGGCGCTGGTCAGGGTTTCCTCGTCGCCGGCGAAGGCGGTCAGGCTCTCCGGGGCGACGGGCCGGCCGGGCACGGCGTCGGGCCAGGCGCGGGTGGCGAACAGGAAGTAGGCGTAGCCGCGTTCGCCGACGGCGGCGAGCCACTCCGGCGGCACGATGCACTGGGCGTTGAGGTGCGGCATGTTGACGACGGCCTGGCCCGCCTCGACGAGGAGGGTGAGCGGCAGGCTCGGGTGCCGGGAGCCGTCGACGAGCTTGTCGCCGACGGGCAGCCCGTTGTCGCGCAGCAACTGCGTGACGGCTTCCGAAGAGCCTTCCGGGCCGTTCTCGCCGTCACCTAGGGAGTAGGCGAGGAGGTAGGGCATGTCGCCGTCAGGGGCTTCGCCGCTGAACGCCATCACGGCGAGCGTGCCGAGATCGCCGGCTCGAAGAGGGCGCGTTTCGCTTGAGGTTGAGGTCACCGCAAAACCCTATCGACGCGACTGAATACGCCCGGCCGCTTTCTCACCCGACCGGGCGATATCCGACGGGGTGACCACACGAACGAGGGACGGATATCGAACAGCGCCACATGGCACGAAGGGCCGATTCCGCGGATGCGGAACCGACCCTTTCGGCGTGCGAACGGCGCCACTTGTCCGGGCGAATCCGGGAAGGACGTCAGCGGTTGACGCAGGTGTTCCCGAACGCCGGGTTCAGGGCGCCGATGACGTCGACGGTGTTGCCGCAGACGTTGACCGGAACGTCCACCGGAACCTGGACGACATTGCCGGAGGCGACACCCGGGGACTTGACCGCGGCACCCTCGGCACTGGCGCCGCCACCGTCACTGTGGGCGAAGGCGCTGCCCGAGGCGGCACCCGCGGCCATTCCGGCGGCGGCGAAAATCAGAGCGGCCTTCTTGGCAGTGTTCATCGTCAGCCCTTTCCTCGGGAATTTTCCCCAGCCTATGGACGGCTCGGCGAGGCATTCCGCAAGGACACGCGAGGAAAAATCGGATCAGCCTTGGAGCGGGAGTCCGCCGAGGAGCTGAGAGGGGCTGGCGGCCGAGTTCAGTGCGGTCGTCGCGCCGTTCACGGTGTTGAGCGCCGAGTCCTTGTTCTCGGTGTCGAGCGCGTCCGACTGGTGCTGCAGGGGCATCACGTCCTGCAGGTTGAGCGAGCGCTGGCTGGTGATCGTCTCCAGGGCGCCGTTGAGGCTGGTGGGCGTGACATCGGCGGCCTCCACGGCAAAGGCCGGGGCGGCGACACCAGCGATGACCACGGATCCGGCAACGACAGCGGCAGCCTTCAGGGACTTCATCGTGTTCCTTTCTTCGGCAACTCACGTCACCAGAGGGATTTTTCACTGTGCAGACATCTTGAAATGCCTGGTCTCTCACTGCGTCCTGGCTAACGAGCCCCGAGCGTGACGGAAACCCCGTGTGCAGAAAATTACTGCAACCCACCCGAATGAACGGCGTGTCGCATTCTCATATAAAACAGCCGTCGTGCCGACCGGGAAGGTCGGCACGACGGCGGAATACCGCGAAACCCGTGGCTCAGGAAGGCAGCAGCCCCGAAGTCGGGAGGCCGGAGGTCGGCAGCGCACCCGTCGGCAGCGCGGGCAGTGCGGGCAGCCCGGGCAGGTTCGGCACGGGCAGGCCGCCGCCGAGCACCACGGCCACGACGACGTTGACGAGGCCCGTCACCACGGCGGTGGCCGCGGGCACCAACTGCGTGGGGTCGCCGGAGGTGACGGCCTTGAGCAGCGTGTCGACCGACTTCTGCAGAGCCGCGAGCGCGTCGCCCTTGAGGTCCGCCGGCGCGGCGGCTCGCGGCGCCTTGCCGTCCTCGCTCGCGGCGTCGCGCTCCGCGCTCTTGAGCCCGGGCAGGGCGGGCAGCGCGGGAGCAGCCGGCAGCGTCGGCGTGGCCGGGAGGGCCGAGGTGGTGGGGGTCGTGGACGTGGTCGACGTGCCGGGAGTCTGCGGGAGCGCGACCGGCGGCGTTACCGGCACCGCCGCGGTGACCTTGGCGATCGCATCCTTCACCGCCTGACCCAGTTGGGTCGCCTGGTCGGCGGAGAGCTGTCCGTTGTCCGCCTTGAGGGCGGCGTTGAGCAGGTCGGTGACCGGGGTCAGCACGGCGCCGATGTTTCCCAGCGACTGCACCTGAGCCAGGAGCCCGTCCGCGCCGGGGACGGGCGCCGCCGCATGAGTGCGGGCGCGCGTCGAGTCACTGTCCGCGGCCATGGCGGCTGGTCCGGCGATGCCGAGCAGGAGCGAGGCACAGAGAGCGGAGGACGCGAGGCGCCGTACGGGCAGAACACGCATGGATGTTCCCTTCGATGATTGCATCGGATCTTGTGCTCACCGTGAAAGCGGTCATCGCCGCCTGCAACCGATCGACTGCTCCGCGTAGCGATCCGGCGCCCCTATCACTCGCGTCGTCGCTGGTGAGGAGCCATGCCGGGACATGGAACCCGCTTCCACCATTCAGGGCAACGCGGGCCGGCCGCCCTCCCCGAGGGGAGGACGGCCGGCAGAAGGGTCCGCGCTGACGTCAGTCGTTGACGCAGGTGTTGCCGAACGCGGGGTTCAGCAGACCGATCACGTTGACGGTGTTGCCGCAGACGTTGACCGGGACGTGGATCGGAACCTGCAGGACGTTGCCCGACAGGACGCCCGGGGAGTGGGCGGCGACGCCGTGTGCGTCGCTGTCGGCGGCGGCGATGCCGGCGGTGCCCGCCACGGCGGCTGCGGCAACGGAGGTCAGGGCCAGGCCCTTCGCGATACGCGACATGGAGAAGTGCTCCTTGGATTGGTCACAAACATCCGGGCGGGGATGCCCGGCGCTGAATCAACGCGCGGCGCGCGCTGGGGTTGTGCCTCCGTTTGAGTGATGTCGGAAAAGGCAGGCTTCACCATTCCGACACACTTGCAGGGTTTCACCGACGAATACCGATAGCGGCTAGAGTTGCCCTCCTCCTGAGGCCGCTTGGAAACAGGCGTAAAGACGTGGGAGCTCAACGCGGCACAAATGTGATTAACACATTGATGTCAATCCGCTGGTCCAGAACCTTTTCCCACCGAAAGGGCAACGCCGGTCATGCGTATTTCCCCGGGTCTCCTGCTGCGCCGTGTGACGGTGGGCTGCTCCGCTCTGGCCACCCTCTGGGCGCCGGGCTGCGCCGTGGCGGCCGCTGCGCCCTCCCCGCCCGCCGCACAGGCGGACAGCCTCGCGTTCACGCAGCGGTACGCCGCACTGCAGCACGGCGGGATCGTCCGGGCGGCCAACGCGTCGATCAGCTGCCGTACGCCTCTCGCGCCCGTAGGGACACCCGCCCCCGACCCGGACGCCTCCGATGCGGCCGTCGCCCGTACATACCTCGCGGAGACAGCGGAGACAGCCGAGGCGACCGACACGACCGCCACCCGTGCAGCCGCGCCCTCGTGTTCTACCGCGCGCGAGGGCAGGGCTGCCGCGAACAACGACTTCGACATGTTCTACGTCGACGTCGACGACGACCCGAACACCTACAACTCCAGCCGTGCGGAGGTGCGTCTACCGGAAGGGGCGCACGTCACGTACGCACGGCTGTACTGGGGCGGCAATCTCCGGGTGGGTGAGCAGAAGCCGCCGAAGGACAACGGGCGGGTGCTCATCGCGGAGCCCGGCGGCCAGTACAAGGCCGTGCTCGCGGACACTGTCGTCGGGCACCGGGTGGCCCGTGGCGCGGACGCGTTCCAGGCCTCGGCGGACGTCACCAAGCTGGTGCGGAGCAGTGAATCGGGCCTCTACACGGTCGCGCAGGTCAATGTGGCGATGGGCAGGTCGGCCCCCGGGGCCTGGGGCGGCTGGACGCTGATGGTGGCGTACGAGAAGGAGTCGGAGCCGCTGCGGCGGCTGGCGATGTGGGACGGCTTCGACACGCTCGGTCCGGGCGAGGACCAGGTGATCCGGCTGCGCGCACTGCCGTTCCCGAAGGGGGCCCGCGGACGTGCCGGACTGGTCGCGTACGACGGCGACCGCGGACAGAGCGGCGACTCCCTGACGGTGTCGACCGGCGAGCGCGGCCCCACGACCACCCTGGGCGACACGGCCAACCCCCTTGACGACGTACTGAATTCGACGATCAGCGAGCCGGGCCCGGCGGCGATGGCGCGGGTGCCCGCCTACGCGAACACGCTCGGCTACGACTCCGACGTCCTCGACCTGGACAAGGCGCTGCGCCGCGGCGGGGACGGGCTGGTCTTCCGGCTCTCCTCGCGGCGGGACGCCGCCTGGGTCGGGGCGCTGTTCGCCGCCGTCGACGCGAAGCAGTGACGGGCGCCCGCCGGCGCCGGCCCTTAGCCGAGGAACCGCGCATGCAACAGTCCCCGACCGACGCTTCGTCGCGGGTCCTGCACATCACCCAGCCGGTCGACGGCGGTGTCGCCCGGGTCGTCACCGACCTGGTGAAGGCACAGCTCGCCGCCGGAATCCACGTCACCGTCGCCTGCCCGGACGACAGCCGCCTCGCGGACACGCTCCGGGCGCTCGGCGGCGACGTACTGCACTGGTCGGCCGCCCGTTCGCCCGGACCGCTGCTGCCTCAGGAGGTACGGCGGCTCGCGCGCGTGGTCGCCGCGGCGCGGCCGGACGTGCTGCACGCGCACAGCGCGAAGGCCGGGCTCGCCGCCCGGCTCGCCGTGCGCGGGCGCATTCCGACCGTGTTCCAGCCGCACGCCTGGTCGTTCGAGGCGGTCGGCGGGAGCGTGGCCGCGCTCGCGCTGAGGTGGGAGCGGTGGGGGGCGCGTTGGGCCTCCCGGGTGGTGTGCGTGAGCGAGGCCGAGCGCGGGACCGGGCAGCGGGCCGGGGTCGCCGCCCGGTGGAGTGTCATCCCCAACGGGGTCGACCTGGAGCGCTTCCACCCCGCGGCCGTGGACACCGTACGGGCCGGGATTCCGCTGCTCGCGGGAGCGGGTGTGGATCCGGCGGCTCCGCTTGTCGTCTGCGTGGGGCGGCTGTGCCGACAGAAGGGGCAGGACGTCCTGCTGGAGGCGTGGGGCGAAGTGGTCCGGCGGGTGCCCGGGGCCAGGCTGGTGCTGGTCGGGGACGGGCCGGACGCCCCGCTGCTGCGGGCCCTCGCGCCCGCCGGTTCGGTTCTGTTCGCCGGGTCCGCCGAAGACGCCGTTCCCTGGTACCAGGCCGCCGATCTCGTGGTCCTGCCGTCCCGTTGGGAGGGCATGGCGCTGGCCCCGCTGGAGGCCATGGCCTGCGGGCGGCCGGTGGTGATGACCGACGTGGACGGCGCCTCGGAGAGTCTGCCGACGGCGCTCGCCCCGCGCTGCCTGGTGCCGCCACGGGATCCGGAGTCGCTGGCCCGGGCGATCGCGGACCTGCTGTCCGAACCGCTGCTGCGCGAGTCGCTCGGCCACCAGGGCCGCCGTCACGTCCTGGCCACCCACGACGTCCGGCACATGGCGGACGCGGTGGCGGGCGTGTACCGCGAGCTGCTCGACGCGAAGCGCGCCGAAAGCGTGCGGCGTACCGGGCGGGGGCGGCATGCCGAGACCGCGAAGTCCGTGGAGCACGCCGGGGGCGCAGGGCGCGCCCCCGGCGTGGAACACACCGAGTGCAGGGAGTCCATCCACACGTGACTGCGGAAAGCACCGTTCCCTCCCCGGGCGGACAGCCCCGGGAGTACGGATTCTCGCCCGTCTCGGTCATGCCTGCGCGCGCAACCGCAGACGGCTTCGGATTCCCCGCCGGCCGGCGGCCCTCCGTGCGGCGTGCCTCGCGGCTGCCGCTGCTCGCCGTGGACGGGAGCGCCGCGCTGCTCACCGGCCTCGCGCTCGCGCAGGTCCAGCGGCACCCGCCGCTCGTCGTCGCGCTGCTGTTCGGCGTGGTCTGTCTGAACGCGCACGCCTCGCTGTACCGCAGCGAGGTGGTGCCCGCGATGCTGGACGAACTGCCCGCGCTCTGCACGCGGATCGCGGTGACCTGGTGCACCCTCGCGGCACTCGTCGCGGCACTCGCCCCGGCCGCCGTGCTGTCCGCCCGCACCCTCGCCGTGGGCTGCGTGCTGCAGTCCGCGGTGAGCTGCGCGGGCCGCGGCACCGTGCACTGGCGGCGCCGCCGAGCCCTCGCCCTGCGCCCCGACACCGCGCTGGTGATCGGCCCCGCCCCGACGGCACAGCGCGTGGCCGCGGCCTTCCTGCGCCATCCGCAGTGCGGCGTACGGCCCGTGGGCATCGTCGCCGACCAGTCGGCCGGGGGTGAGGGACTGCCGGTCCTGACCACCGGCGAGGAAGTCCAGCGGGCCCTGATCCAGAACACCGTGCGGGCCGTGCTCGTCGTGCAGCCGCCCGGTGAACGGGCCCCGCTGCTGCGGGCGTTGGCGGGGGCGGGCTGTGTGCTGTGGGAGATCGACCCGGAGTCGCCGTCGTACGGCACGAGACCTTCGTACGACCGGCGCGGCGGGCAGCTCGCCGCGTTCTCCTGCCGCCGGATCGGGGTCGCCGAGCCGCGCGGCAGCCTCGCCAAGCGGCTGCTGGACGTGGCCGTCTCCGGGACGCTGCTGCTGATGGTCAGTCCGGTGCTGCTGCTGTGCGCGGTGGTGCTGCGGCTGAGCGACGGGCCCGGTGTGGTGTTCCGGCAGGAGCGGATCGGCAAGGACGGGCGGCCCTTCACGCTGCTGAAGTTCCGCACGCACCGCCCGGTCGACGCGCACGAGGCGGCGACCCGGTGGAGCGTGGCCAACGAGCAGGAGATGAGCCGCTTCTGCCAGTTCCTGCGGCGTACGTCGCTGGACGAGCTGCTCCAGCTGTGGAACGTGCTGTGGGGCGACATGAGCCTGGTCGGGCCGCGCCCCGAACGGCCTTATTTCGTCGGCAAGTTCAGTCAGACATACCCCGGTTACGCGGCCCGCCACCGGATGCAGAGCGGCATCACCGGGCTGGCCCAGATCCAGGGGCTGCGCGGTGACACCTCGATCGAGGACCGCTGCCGGTTCGACAACGCGTACATCGACAACTGGTCGCTGTGGCAGGACATCTGCATCCTGCTGCGCACGGTCGCCGCGCTCGTGCGTCCGACGGGGAGCTGAGCCGATGAGCCAAGTCCTGCCGCTCACCTCGCCGTTGGGCACCCTGGTCGGCGCGCTGCGACGCGCGCTGCCGGTGCTGCCCGTCGTCGCGGTGATCGCCATGCTCGGTCTGCCCATCGCTCCGGACGGCGAGGGCGGCGCGACCGTCGCCGACGCCGTCTCCGGGCTCGTGGTGGTGTGCTGCGCGGTCCGTCTCGTACGGGAGCGGCGGCGCCCCCTGACCCGTACCGCAGCGGTGGTCATGGGTATGCCCGTGGTCGGCATCGCGATCGCGGCCGTCGGGGCGGCAAGCCCCGGGGCGGGGATCACCGGCCTCGCCCGCTACCTCCAGATCTTCGTGCTGGTGCCGGGCGCCGTGCTGCTGCTGATCCGTGACCGGCGCGACTTCCGGCTGCTCACCTGGTCGTTCGTGGCCCTGGCGCTGTGGCAGGGGGCGGTCGGGGTGCACCAGTACGTCACCGGGACCGGTGCCTCCTACATGGGTGAGGACATCCGGGCCGTGGGCACGTTCGGGCCGACGGATGTCATGGGGATGGCGACCGTCGTCGCGTTCGGGCTGGTGTGCGCGCTCGCGCTGGCGCTCGGTGCGCTCGGGCCGGTCGCGGCGAGGCAGCGGACCGCCGCGGTGACGTGCTCGCTGCTGCTTCTGCCGCCGCTCGCGCTGTCGTTCAGCCGCGGCGCGTGGATCGCCACGGCCGTGGCGTGCTGCGCGCAGCTGGTGCTGGCGGGGCTGCGGCGGGCGGCGAAGGCGGGGGCGGCCGTGGCCGCCGCGGCCGTGATCCTCGTGGGCGGGCTCGGTGTCGGCACGGCGATGCTCCAGGAGCGGATCGACAGCATCAGCCAAGTCGCGGACGCGCCCGACCAGTCGGTGGTCGACCGGTACACGATGTGGGCCGCGGCCGTCGACATGTGGCGCGACCATCCGCTGACCGGCGTCGGGCTGAAGGCCTTCCCCGACCAGCGCGACGGGCACGCGTCACTGGCCCTCTCCTCCGGCAGCGACATCGGCGGCGCGGGTGCCGCCTACCGCAAGCAGCCGCTGCTCTCCCCGCACAACATGTACCTGCTGGTGCTGAGCGAGCAGGGGTTGATCGGACTGCTCGCCCTCGCGGGGAGCTGGCTGGCCCTGCTGGTGTGCGGGCTGCGGGGGCTGATGCGGGTGCGCCGCGGCTCTTCGGGGGTGCCGAGGTGGCCCGGAACGTCGCCGGAGGCCGCGGGTGCGGCGCACGGTGGGCTCGACTGTGCGCTCGTCGCCTGCGGGCTGTTCGTCTGGCAGCTGATCGACTTCGCGTACGCGGACATCGGCGGGCCCTCGACGGTGCTGACCGCCGTGTGCTTCGGCCTGGTGGCCTGGTGGGCACTGGCGGACCCGGCCTCCGTGGCCTCACCGGGCTCCACTCCGTCCGGGGAGGCCACGGCCCGATGACGGTGACGCCACCTCGCGTGGCCTACGGCGCGACGGCCGACGGGGGTTCGGTGGTGCCGGGCGACCGGGCCGTGCCGGGCGGCCCGGTGGCCGAGGGCCAGGCGTCGGCCGGCTCGGCACCCGGCGGCTCCCCGGCCGACAGCCCGGCGCCCCGAACCGCGGTGGCGGACCCACCGACCGCCAACGGGCCCACCACCCATGGCACGTTGGCGATGCCCGACCGCTCGACGCCCGGCGGCCCGGTGGCCAACCGCAGGGCATCCGGCGGCCCGGCGGCCAAAAGCACGCCGACCGGCACCGCCCCTCCCTCCAGCCGATTCCTCGCCAAGGCCGCCCTGGTCACCGTCGCGCTCTCCATTGCCGGCGCGCTGCTCGGACTCGGGCGTGACCAGGCGCTGGCGCATCTCTTCGGGGCGGGGTCCGAGACGGACGCGTTCCTGGTGGCGTGGACGGTGCCGGAGTTCGCGGCGACGCTGCTGATCGAGGACGGTCTCGCCTTCGTGCTCGTGCCGGCGTTCAGCATGGCCGTGGCCCGGCGCGCACGAGGGGCCGCGGGCGACCCGGTGCGCGCCCTCGTCGCGACGACGCTGCCCCGGCTGTCGCTCGCCTTCCTGGCCTTCGCCGCGCTGTTGATCGCCGGGGCACCGTACCTGGTCGAGGCGCTCGCGCCAGGCCTGCCCGACCCCCAACTCGCCGTGGACTGCACCAGGTTGACGGCGACCTGCGTGCTGAGCTTCGGGCTCGCCGGGTACTGCAGCGCGGCGCTGCGTGCGCACCGGCGGTTCGTGGCGCCCGCGGCGATCTACGTGGCGTACAACATCGGCATCATCACGGCGATGTTCGTCCTCGGCGGCCACTGGGGCGTGCGGTCGGCGGCGCTCGGGGTCGCGGTGGGCGGTGCGCTCATGATGGCGGCACAAGTTCCGTCGCTGTGGCGGCAGTTGAGGCGCCCGGACGGCAGCACGGCGCCGGTGGAGGCGGCGGACCAGCGCCCGATGGACCTCACGCTCATCGCCACGGTCCTGCTCTTCGCACTCACCCGCCAGTCCCAGGTCCTCGTCGAACGTTTCCTCGCCTCCTCCCTCCCCTCCGGGGCCATCTCGCATCTGAACTATGCGCAGAAGGTCGCCCAGATGCCGATGGTGCTCTCGCTGATGCTGTGCACCGTCACCTTCCCGGTGGTGGCGCAGGCGGTCGCCGAGGGCGACACCGAGCGCGCCCGCGACCGCGTGGAGCGCGATCTGACGCTGGTCTCCTGCACGGTGCTGCTCGGTGCGGCGGTGGTCGTCGCGTGTGCGCCCCAGATGATCCAACTGCTGTTCCAGCGGGGCGCGTTCACGGCCCAGGACACCGCTGCGACCGCGGCCGTCATGCGGGTGTACGCGCTCGGGCTGCTGGGCCACACCCTGGTGGGCGCCCTCGCACGCTCGTACTTCTCGGGAGGGCGGCCCACCTGGTACCCGCTGTTCGCGATGGCCGCCGGGATCATCGTGACGTCCTGGCTCGGCGCGTGGACCGTCGGCTCCTGGGGGGTGTGCGGGATCGCCGCGGCCAACGCCGCCGGGATCACGCTCAGCGCCCTGCTCCTGCTGCGCGGCATGGGCCCGCGCAGCATCCCGATCCGTACGCGCCGGGTGGTCGCCGAGATCGGCAAACCGGTGCGGGCGGCGGTGGTCGCCGCCGCCGTGGGGGCGTTCTGCGCGAGCCGCGTGGACTCCCCCGTGCTCGGCCTCGTCGTCGGCGGCACGCTCGTGACCGTCGTGTTCGCCCTGTTGGCCTGGGCCCTGCGGGTCCAGGGCTTCGCACCCGCCGTCCGTTCCGTCGCAGGAAGGCTGCCGCATGTCCGTTTCCGCTGACAGCGCCACGGCGCGCACCGCACGCCCCACCCACACCCACAGACGCCCCGGCACACTCCCGTGGGTGGCGATGTACCACTCCGTGGGCGACTGCTCCGACGACCCCTACCGCATCACGGTCTCGCCCGACCGCCTCGACCAGCAGCTGGGCTGGCTGCGCCGCCGGGGTCTGCGCGGCGTCGGCATGACCGAGCTGCTCGCGGCGCGCGCCCGCGGTGCGGGCCAGGACCTGGTGGGTCTGACCTTCGACGACGGGTACGCCGATTTCGTGACGGCCGCTCTTCCGGTGCTGCGCCGCTGGGAGTGCGGCGCCACCCTGTTCGTGCTGCCGGGCAGGCTGGGCGGCGAGAACGCCTGGGATCCGCTGGGTCCGCGCAAGCCGCTTCTCGACAAGCAGGGCATCCGGCTGGCGGCCGCGACGGAGGGCATCGAGGTCGGCTCGCACGGGCTGACGCATGTGGACCTGACGGAGGCGGACGACACCGTTCTGCACGCCGAGGTCGCTGAGAGCAGAGCAGTGCTCTCGAAGTTGATCGGCGCTCGCATCAACGGCTTCTGCTACCCGTACGGCACCCTCGACCAGCGGATCGTCGACGCCGTACGGGACGCCGGATACACGTACGCCTGCGCGATCGACCCCGGCGCGCTGACCGGCCCGCACGCCCTCCCCCGCGTCCACATCGGCGAGAACGACACCGCCGTACGCCTGCTGCTCAAGCAACGTCTGCACCGCCTGCGCCGCCGCCCCGTCGAGGGGATCTGACGTGAAGGCCCTGCACATCATCACCGGCCTCGGTGTGGGCGGCGCCGAACAGCAACTGCGGCTGCTGCTGCGCCACCTGCCCGTCGACTGCGACGTGGTGACGCTCACCAACCCGGGCGCGGTCGCCGCCGGTCTCGCCGACGACGGTGTCCGCGTCTTCGACCTCGGCATGACCGGCAACCGCGACCTCTCCGCCCTCCCCCGCCTGGTGAAGCTGATCCGCGCGGGCCACTACGACCTCGTGCACACCCACCTCTACCGGGCCTGCGTGTACGGCCGGATCGCCGCCCGGCTGGCGGGAGTTCGCGCCGTCGTCGCCACCGAGCACTCGCTCGGCGACTCGCAGATGGAGGGGCGCGCGCTGAGCAGGGGAGTCCGCGCGCTCTACCTCGCCAGCGAGCGCCTGGGCCGGTCGACCGTCGCCGTCTCGCCCACGGTCGCCGACCGGCTGCGCCGCTGGGGCGTGCCCGCGCCGCGCATCGAGATCGTGCCCAACGGCATCGACGTGGCCCGCTTCCGCTTCGACCCGATGCTGCGCGAGCGCACCCGGCGGCGGCTCGGGCTGCCGGAGGGCGCATACGTCGTCGGCGGCGTCGGCCGGCTGGCGGCGGGCAAACGCTTCGACACCCTGATCCGTGCACTGGCCGAACTGCCCGGTGACGTATGGCTGTTGCTGGTCGGCGGCGGCGCCGAGGAGAGCGTCCTGCGGCGTACGGCGCACGAGGCGGGGGTCGCGGACCGGGTGCTGTTCACCGGCGAGCGCCCCGCCGACGGCTCCCCCGGCGCCGATCTGCCGTCGCTGATAACGGCCATGGACGTCGTCGCCTCGCCCTCCGCCGAGGAGGCCTTCGGCCTCGCGGTCGTGGAGGCGATGGCCGCCGGACTGCCTGTGCTCTACGTCTCCTGCCCGGCGGTCGAGGACCTGCCGCCGAGCGCCGCCCCCCGCACCCTCCGCGTCCAGGGCGGCGCGGACTCGTTCACCCGCGCCCTCCTGAAGGTCCGCGCCGAGGGCCCCGGCTCCCGCGCCGTACCGGACGCCGCCCGCCACTACAGCATCACCCGCAGCGCCGCACAGCTCATGGACGTGTACGCGGCCGCGGCCTCCCGCTCTTCTCTGTCAGCTCTGGGAGTGAGTTCCTCATGACCGAAAGCCCCACCCGCCAGCACGGTCCGGCCCGACCGGCAGGAGGACCCCTCGCCCGCGCGAAGGCCCTGCCGCCCTGGACCCTGCTCGCCGCCGGCGCCGTCCTCGGTGGCCTGCTCGGCGGCTCGTACGGTGTGCTGAAGCCCCCGCAGTACACGGCCACCAGCTACGTCATCGCCGTACCGACCACGAAGTCGGACACGGCGTCGGCGCTCGGCTTCGCCCAGGCGTACGGGCGGGTGGCCACCCAGCTCGCGGTGCTCGGGGACGCGCAGGTCTGGGCCGGCGTGCCGGTGAAGACGCTCCAGCGCAGCGTGCAGACCGCGACCTCCCCGGACGCTCCGATGGTCGCCGTCTCCGCCACCTCCTCGCGCCCCGACGTCGCCGCCGACATGGCCAACGCCGTCTCCCGCGCGCTGACCCGGCACGCCCAGGACAGCCAGGACAGCACGCACGTCGAACTCGTCTCCTTCTCCCGTGCCGTCAAGCCCACCGAGGCGTCCTCGGCGCCGCCGACCGTGACGGGCCTGGTGGGCGCGAGTGCGGGCGGGCTGCTCGGCGGACTGGTGCTCCTGGTCCGCCCGCGTCGCACAGCGGAGTCCGCCCGCGCGGCGTCCGTGCCGGGCCCGGCGATGGCCGCCGACGTCCACGGGCAGCTGTGAGCGGCACACTGCGCGCCGAACTCTGCACGGACGAACGGGAGTTCGCCGAACTGGCCGCACCCTGGGGCCGGCTGTACCGCCGGTGCGGTGCGGCCACGCCGTTCCAGAGCCACGCCTGGCTGCACTCCTGGTGGCTCTCCTACGGCGCTCCCGGCCGGCTTCGCCTGGTGCTCGTCCGCGACAGCGACGGCGAACTCCGCGCGGCCGCCCCCCTCATGCGGGTACGCCGCCCGCTGCCCGCGCTCGTCCCGCTCGGCGGGGCCATCTCCGACTACGCGGACGTACTCCTCGACGACGAGGACGACGAGCGTGCCGACCGGGCCGCGACGACCCTCGCCGAGGGCCTCGCCGCGGCCGCCCGCACCGCGCTGATCGACTTCCGCGAGGTGCGGCCCGGTGGGGCGGCGGAGCGGATCTACGAGCGCTGGCGCGGGCCCCGCCGCCGGGTGCGCGACTCGCTCTGCCTGGAGTTGCCCGCCACCTCCATGGACGAACTGGTGGGCAGGCTCCCGTCGGCCAAGGCCCAGCGGGTGCGCGCCAAGCTGCGCAAGCTCAGCGCGCTCGGGGTCGAGCAGCGCGTCGTAGGCCATGACGAGGTGGACGCGGCGCTGCGGCGGCTGCTGGAACTGCACCAACTGCAGTGGCAGGGCCGCAAGGTCACCTCCGAGCACCTTCAGGACCGGTTCTGCGAGCACCTGGTCCGCTCGGTGGGCCCGATGGTGCGCTCCGGCGACGCGGTGGTCACCGAGTTCCGGCTCGACGACACCGTGATGGCCGTGGACCTCACGCTGCTGTCGCGGCGTCTGGCGGGCGGCTATCTGTACGGTGCCCATCCGCAGTTGCGCGAGCGGAAGGCGGACGTCGCGGTGATGCTGCTGGACGCCTGCGCCCGGCACACCGAGGCGGGCGGCCGTGGCGCGCTGAGCCTGCTGCGCGGCGACGAGCCGTACAAGCACCATTGGCGCCCGGAGCCCGTCGTCAACCAGCGGCTGCTGCTGGCCCGGCGGCGTACGGCGCCGCTGATGTCGGCGGTCGTCTGCGATGTCGTCGCCCGTAACCGGGGCAAGGAACTCCTGCGCAGTTGGAGGGAACGGGAACGCGGTGGCGCCGGACCGTGAACGGCCCGCCGCCACCGCGCTCAGCCGGCCGTCACCGGTTGCGCGACCACCAGTCGAACCGCAGGCACAGCTTCCCGCCGAGCCAGTACTCGACCCAGTCGCCCAGCTCGATGGGCGAACAACTGGGCGGCCGCACCGGTGTGGTGGGCGAGGGCACCGGAGTGGTCGGGACCGGGGTCGTGGGAACCGGCGTCGTCGGGACCGGTGTCGTCGGCGCGGGCGTGGGGTCGAGTCGGCCGGAGAGCATCGAGCGGTAGACCTGGGACGCCCTGGGGTTGTCCTCGCACTGCCAGACGCCGTGCGGGCAGTAGTCGGTGAGCGTGTTGTACAGCGGCTTCTGCTCGTCCATCCACGCGAGCATGCGCTTCATGTACGTCTCGTTGTCTCCGTTGCGAAAGAGGCCCCATTCAGGATAGGAAATGGGCTTGCCGTGGGATTTGGCGAAGTCCACCTGCGCCTGAAGGCCGTAAGGCTCCTTCACCTGTTCGTCGAATGAAAGCCCGCTCGGCTGGTCGTACGAATCCATGCCGACGATGTCGACCGTGGCATCCCCCGGATAACACTGCGTCCAGGGAACGGCGTCCTGACCGCGGTTCGGAGCGAAGTCGAACCGGAATTTCTGGCCCGGCACCGAACGCATGGTGGTGACGATTCTGTTCCAGTACTTCTTCCAGGCCTCCGGGTCCGGCCCGCACCGATGGGTGTACGTGTTGCCGTTCATTTCCCAGCCGAGCACGATGACGGTGTCCGGCACCTTCAGCTCGACGAGCCGCTCGGCGAGCGCCTTGAAGTGGTGGTCGAACTCACCGGCCGCCGCCCGGCCCAGCAGCGCGCGGACCTCCCAGTCGGAGACGCCCTCCTCGTTGCGCTCCATCATCGGCACGTTGAGGACGAGCATCCGGTCGTCCCGCTCGCGCCGCCAGTCCGCCCAGACGTCGAGGAAGCCGTGCGCGCCCTCGATATTGCTCCAGCGGTCGCCCGGCAGATACGTGTGGCCCACGCGCAGATCGCTGCCGCCCAGCCAGTCGCTCAGCTCGGCGATCCGGGCCACACCGCGGGCGCCGTAGTCGAGGTAGGCGCCGAAGGCGGGCACGTAGGCGGCCGGTTTCGGCTCCTCGGTGCTCGGCGCGGGCGGCGTGGTCGTCGGCCTCGGGGTCAGCGGCGGCGTTGCGGTCGGCGGCGTCGGTGCCACCACGGGGGCGGCCGGAGAGGGTGCCGGCGGTGCCACCGACGTGGGCGTCGGCGCCGGAGGATCGGCGACGCGCACCACCTCGGCGCCCATGGCGTATCCCGGCGCCGACGTCAGGACGAGCGTCGCGACGACCGCCGCCGCGACGCACACCGGCCGCCGGGACCGGGGCCGTTGCTGCTGTGGGGCCATGCCTGCTCCTCTCTCCACTCCGGACCGATTCTTCTCCGCGTTTCCGGTCACGCTTTTCCACCTACTGACACTCAGTCATACGAATGCGGAATCCGCCAACCGAGGCTCCGGCCTTTGAGTGTTCCGATCACCCGCACGGGTGACCGAGCCGAAGGAAATTGTCCGTGCCGTTTCTCGACACCCGCGTCCCCGCCGTGCTTGTGCGGATCGACCGGAACCCCTTTCACCACGGAACGCTGGGAGCCGTACGCTCACTCGGCCGAGCGGGCGTGGAGGTGCATGTCGTCGCCGATTCCGCGGGAAGTCCCGTACGGCGATCCCGATTTGTCTCCGAGATGCATCCCCCGCCGCGACCCAATGCATCCGCACCGGAAATCGCCGGTGTGCTGCGCCGGGTGGCCGCGCGCGTGTCCCGTCCCGCCGTGCTGATCCCCATGGACGACGCCAGTGCCGTCGCGGTGGGCCGAATGCGCGACGAACTGACGCCCGGTTACCTGCTGCCGCAGCAGCCCGGCGCCCTCGCCGAACGCGTCGCCGACAAGGCGCAACTCGCCGCCCTGTGCGAGCACGTCGGCATCCCGCACCCGGTGACGCTGGTGCCGGAGAGCCCGGCGCAGGCGGCCGCGGCCGCATGGCGGCTGGGCCTGCCGGTGGTCGCGAAATGGAGCCGCCCGTGGCTGGTGCCGGCCGGATCGGGGCTGCGCAGCACGGTGGTCGTGAACTCGGCGCAGGAGGCCCAGGCGCTGTACCTGCGCTCGGCGGAGGCGGGCAGCCGGCTGCTGCTGCAGGCGTTCCTGCCGCCGGGGCCTGACCTCGACTGGTTCTTCCACGGGTACGCCGACCGGTCCGGGACGGTGCGCGGCGGCGGTCCTGGACGCAAGCAGCGGGCCTGGCCGCGCACCGCCGGGCTGACCGCGGTCGGCCGCTGGACCCCCAACCCGCAGGTGCAGGCGCTCGCCGAGCGGCTCACCGGGGCGCTGGGCTACCGAGGCATCCTGGACCTGGACTTCCGCCGGGACAGCGCGACGGGCCGCTACCACCTGCTCGACTTCAACCCCCGGCCGGGCGCGCAGTTCCGGCTCTTCGCCGACGCCTGCGACGTCGACGTCGTACGCGCCCAGCACCTCGACCTGACCCACCGTCCGCTGCCGGCACCGGCGCCCTTGCCGGGCCGGGCCTTCGTGGTGGAGAACTACGCCCCGCTCAGCGCGCTGCGCTGCCGCCCCGGCAAGCGCGAACTGGCCTGGTACGCCCGCGACGACCGCGCGCCCGGCTTCGCGATGTGGGCGCTGTGGTGCCGCCATGTGGCACTGCGCCTGCTGGACCGCCTGCGCCGTTCCGCGCCCGCCCCGGCGAGCGTGCGGATCGGGCGGCAGGCGGGCCCCCCGAGTTCCGTGACCGACAACGAGAAAGCGAGCCGTTGCTGATGTACGACCTGCTGGTGGTGGGAGCCGGCCCCTACGGCCTGTCCATCGCGTCCCATGCCGCCGCGGCCGGCCTGAGGCTGCGCGTCATGGGGCGCCCCATGGCGTCCTGGCGCGACCACATGCCCCGCGGCATGTTCCTGAAGTCGGAGCCCTGGGCGTCGAACCTCTCGGACCCCGAACGCCTGCGGCGCCTCGACGTGTACTGCGCGGAGCAGGGCGTCGACGCCCGGCACGGCGAGCCGATCCCGGTCGAGATGTTCGCCGCGTACGGGCTGTGGTTCGCCCGCCACGCCGTACCGGCGGTGGACGAGCGCACGGTGACGCGCGTTCAGCCCTGCCTCGGGGGCTTCGAGGCGGTCACCGAGGACGGCGAGGTGCTGCGCGCCAGGACTGTCGCGCTGGCCGTCGGGGTCATGCCCTTCGTCGAGGTGCCCGCCGCCCTGCGCGACCTCGGCCCCTCGCACGTCTCGCACAGCAGCCACCACGGCGACCTCACCCGCTTCCGGGGCAAGGACGTCACGGTGGTCGGCGGCGGCCAGGCCGCGCTGGAGACGGCGGCACTCCTCGCCGAACAGGGCACCCACGTCCGGGTGCTGGCCCGCGCCGGGCAGCTGAACTGGAACGACCTGCCCCCCGCCTGGGAGCGCCCCTGGTGGGAGTCGGCCCGCGCCCCGCACAGCGGTCTGGGCTGCGGCTGGCGCAACTGGTTCTACGCCGAGCGCCCCGGCCTCTTCCACCGCCTCCCCGAACCCACCCGCACCCGGATCGCGGCCACCGCCCTCGGCCCGGCGGGCGCCTGGTGGGTGCGCGACCGGGTGGAACCGTCCGTCGAGGTGCTGCTCGGACACGAGATCGCGGCGGCCTACGCCTCGGGCGGCGGCGTACGGCTGGAGGCGGTGAACCGGGGCGGCGGACTGACGTCGCTGGAGACCGAACACGTCATCGCGGCCACGGGGTTCAGGCCGAGCTGCGAACGGCTCGGGCTGCTCGCCGAGGAACTGCGCAGGGGGCTCGTGGCGGAGGCCGACGGTTCGCCGCGGGTGGGCCGGGGGTTCGAGTCCTCGTGGCCCGGGCTGTTCATGGCGGGCCTGGTGACGGCGTCCGGCTTCGGCCCGGCCATGCGATTCGTGCACGGAGCCTCGTTCACGGCGGGAACGCTCGTGCGGGGCGTACGACGGCGGCTGCACGCGAGCCCGGCGAGCGGGCGGATTCCGGCGCCCGGGAACGGGAAGGGGCGCGATCGCGCGGCGCTGGACACGGCGCGCCGCTGACGAGGGCTTGGGTGCCGGACGCCGGCGTCCGGCACCCTGAGCGGTGCCTCTGCTTACTGAACTGCTTCGTCACTGCTCACGGCACTGCTTGCTGCACTAATTACGGGACGCGGCTCGGCCCCGTCGGTACAGCAGCGTGCCGCCCGCGAGCAGGGCGGCGCTGGCGGCCGAGGTCGCCAGCATGCCTTCGCTGCCGGTGTGGGGCAGCGTGGGGGGCGTACCGGGAGGGGTGCCCGGAGGCGTCCCCGGAGGTGTGCCCGGCGGGGTGCCGGGAGGTGTGCCCGGCGGGGTGCCGGGAGGTGTGCCCGGGGGCGTACCGGGAGGCGTACCCGGCGGAGTGCCGGGAGGCGTACCCGGCGGAGTGCCGGGAGGGGTGCCGGGAGGGCCCGGAGGTGACCCGGGCGGCGTGCCCGGAGGCGTCGTCGGGGGTGTGTCCCCGTAGCCTCCCGGGGTGTCCCCGTAACCTCCGTGCGTACCTCCGGGGCCTCCGTGCGTGCCACCGTGACCGCCGTGACCACCATGGCCGCCGTGACCACCGTGGGCCCCGTGACCGCCGTGACCTCCATGGCCCCCCTGGCCGCCGTGGGCCCCGTGGCCGCCATGCGGCTTCTCGCCCGCGCACTCGTTGCCGAACACGGGGTTGAGGGCGCTGATCACGTCCGCTGTGTTGCCGCACGCGTTGACCGGGACATCCACCGGTGCCTGGGCGTTGTCTCCCGACCCGACGCCGGGCGAACCGTGCGTCTCACCGTGCGCCGAGGAGCCGGAACCGCCGTGGCCCGGCGAGCCGCCGTACCCGGAACCGTAGTCGGAGCCGTAACCCGACCCGTAGTCCGAGCCGTAACCCGACCCATGGTCCGAGCCGTAGCCGGAGCCGTACCCGCCCCAGTCGTCGGAGTCGTCGGAGCCGTAGCCCGGCGAGCTCTCGTGGTGGGAGGAGTGGTGCGGCGCACCGTGCGACCCGTGTCGGTCGGACTCGTGGGCGCAGGAGTTCCCGAAGGCCGGGTTGAGCGCGGCGGCCACGTCGACGGAGTTGCCGCACGCGTTCACCGGCACACTCACCGGGACCTCGACGTTGTTGCCCGACGCGACGCCGGGCGAGTCCGAGGCCCCGGCGACCGCGTGCGAGTCGGCGAGGGCGGGGGTGGCGTACAGGGAGAGGATGCTCGTCGCGGCCGCGGCCACGACCATTCCCTTGCTCAGGGTCTGTCGCAATCTCGTTGTCTTCCTACTTGAAGAAGTTGGAAAAGCCGGCCTTGGAACCGAAAGTGCGTTCCAAGGCCGGCTTTTGACTCAGCCGAGACGGCTGGCGTGACGCTGCGTCAGTCGTTGATGCAGCGGTTGCCGAACGCGGGGTTCAGCAGCGCGATGACGTTGACCGAGTTGCCGCACACGTTGATGGGCACGTGCACGGGAACCTGGATCACGTTGCCCGAGAGGACACCGGGGGAACCGACCGCGGCACCGTGGGCGTCCGCGTCCGCGAAGGCCGGGGCGGCCATGCCCAGGGCCATGATCGCGCCGGCGACGAGAGCAGCGCTCTTCTTGTGCTTCACGTACTTTCCCTTCTCTGCGGTCATGCCCCTTTGACGGCCGAAACCGAGCGAGCACAGCATGAACGGCTCGCACCATGACCTGCAGCCTGTAAACGAGGGATAGACCTCGGAGGAAACTAAAGAACGTGAGTCGCTTGGGAATTCACTCGAATCGCCCTGCACAAATACACCAGGGGAGCCTCACGCGCGCAGAAACGCTTCTCTAAAAGCGTCGGACAACAGAGGGGAGCAAGGGGGAAATCACGAAAGAGCCCGAGCGGCCCGCGCGCATGCGCAACGGGCGGCCCGAGCCGCTTCGTGACGGCAGATCGACTGGCGGGAGATCAGCCGGCGAAAGGTCAGCTGCCCTTGGCGCCGTTGCCGGAGAGCACCGGGATGTTGTCCAGGATGTGCGAGAGCGGCTCGTCGCCCTTGGCCTGGGTGGAGTTCTCCGCGCACTGCTGGTTCTGCGGGGCCGACAGGACCGGGACGTCCTGCAGCACTGTGACCGGCACCAGAATGCCCACGACCGAACCCACGTTGACCTTGGCCGGAAGGCCGACGCAGAGCTTGTTGAGCGAACCCTGGGCGAGCGAGAGCTGGGGGCTCATGAGGCCCTCGGTCTTGGCGTTGCCGTACGACTGCACGGCGCCGTTGCCGTTGGTGGTCGTGACGCCGTTGTCGTTGCCGATCGCCAGCGCCTGGGGCGCGGCGGCCGCCGAGACACCGACGACGGAAGCCGCGACCGCCACAGCGGCCATTGACTTCTTGAGCATTTTCTCCGGTCCTTTCCTGGCTGGAGACCCATGTTCCTGCTCCCCCTCAACCGGAGCCCGCGGAAATGGTTGCGCGATGTCACCCGGACGGCTCGTTCGACGTATCCGGATTCACGGGAGAATCTCGCGCGCGTACGCCACTCAACGGACCCTTCAATGGGGCCATTGGAGTGAATGAGAGCAACCACCGGGCCCTGACGGAGTTGTCCAGAGCGCTCCGGTGGACGGGGTTACTCCAGAAGGGACCATGCAAGTGATCAAGAAGGTTATGGCTGCTGCGGCTGTCGCCGCTTCCGTCGTCGGAGCCTCGGCTGCCGCCGCGCCCCAGGCGCTGGCGATCGGCAACGACGGTGGCGTCACCACCACGAACGGCAACGGGTCCGAGCAGGTCTACGGCAACCAGGCCACGTACGGAAAGATGAGCCCGCAGATGGCGCTCATCCAGGGCTCGCTGAACAAGCCCTGCATCGGTCTGCCGGTCAAGGGCAACGTCGGCTCGGTCGTCGGCCTGGTTCCGATCACCGTCGCCCAGGACGTGCCGATCCTCTCGGCCCCGCAGAACCAGCAGTGTGTCGAGAACTCCACCCAGGCCAAGGGCGACGAGCCGCTCTCGCACATCCTGGACAACATCCCGGTGCTCTCCGGCAACGGCGCCAAGAACAGCTGATCTCCTCGGCAGCACGTGCAGCGGGCCGCCGGTCCTCCGGTGGCCCGCTGTCGCTGTCGAAGACGCGTCGTCGGTGACGCGTCATCACTCCGGTCCCGGAGTAACCCTGTGGGCCGATCGGGGCACACCCCGCATCCACGCCACTCACCACGTTGTTGATCACTGTGCGGCTCCGCAACGGAGTCCGCTCTCCGAAGGGAACGAACATGAAGAAGCTGTGGGCGACCGCGGCCGTTGCCGCCTCCGTCGCCGGTATCGCCGGTGCCGCCGCGCCCCAGGCGATGGCCATCGGCAACGATGACGGTGTCACCACCACGAACGGCAACGGCGCCGTTCAGAAGTACGGCAACCAGGCCACGCACGGCGACATGAGCCCCCAGCTCTCGCTCGTCCAGGGCACCCTGAACAAGCCCTGTGTCGGCCTGCCGGCCAAGCTCAACGTCGGTTCGGTCGTCGGCGTGGTCCCGATCACCGTCCTGCAGGACGTGCCGATCCTCTCGGCCCCGCAGAACCAGCAGTGCACCGAGAACTCCACCCAGGCCAAGGGCGACGAGCCGCTCTCGCACATCCTGGACAACATCCCGGTCCTGTCGGGCAACGGCGCCAAGGACAGCTGACCCTCTCGGCACCCCGCACAGCGGGCCGCTCCTCGGAGCGGCCCGCTGTCGCCATGTCCGGACCCGGGTCGCCTCTCAGGTCCGGTAGAGCGCCTCGATCTCCTCCGCGTACGCCGCCGTCACCGCGTGCCGCTTGACCTTGAGGGACGGGGTGAGCAGGCCGTTGTCCTCGGTGAACTCGCCCGGCACCAGCCGGAAGGCGCGGATCGACTCGGCGCGCGAGACCGCCTCGTTCGCGTGGTCGACGGCCTGCTGGACGTCGGCGCACATCGCCGGGTCCTCGGCGAGTGCGGACAGCGGGGTGTCCGCGGGAAGTCTCCGTACGGCGAGCCAGTGGGCGACGGTCTCGGGGTCCAGGCTGATCAGGGCGGCGACGAACGGGCGGTTGTCGCCGACGACGAGGCACTGGCCGACGGGGGCGCGGCCGCGCAGCCGGTCCTCCAGGACGGCGGGTGAGACGTTCTTGCCGCCGGAGGTGACGATGATGTCCTTCTTGCGGCCGGTGATGGTGAGGTAGCCGTCCTCGTCGAGGGCGCCGAGGTCGCCGGTGGCGAACCACTCGTCCTTCAGCACGGCATCGGTCGCGGCCGCGTTGTTCCAGTACGCGCCGAAGACGATGCCGCCCTTGACGAGGACCTCGCCGTCGTCGGCGATGCGGACCGCTGTGCCGGGGACAGGCAGGCCGACCGTGCCGGGGCGGGGGTCGAGGGGCGGGATGACGGTGGCCGCCGCGGTGGTCTCCGTCAGGCCGTAGCCCTCGTAGACGATGATTCCGGCGGCGGCGAAGAAGAGGTTGAGGTCGCGGTCGAGCGGAGAGCCGCCGCTGATGGCGTAGCGCGTACGGCCGCCGAGCTCCTTGCGGATGCGGCGGTAGACCAGCAGGTCGTACAGCGCCCAGGCCGCGTACAGCCGAGGTCCCGGTCCCCTGCCGCGGCCGAGAACCCGGTCGAGGTACGCCGCACCGAAGCGGACGCCGATGCGGTGCGCGCGGTCGAAGGAGGTGGCGCGGCCCATCCTCTCGGCGGTGGCGCGGCCGGCGGCGTGGATCTTCTCGAAGAGGTACGGCACCCCGATGAGGAAGGTGGGGCGGAACTCCCGCAGGGCGGGCCGGAGTTCGTCGGGTTTGAGGCTCGGGCAGTGGCCCAGCTCGATGCGGGCCATCAGGCAGGCGATCTGCAGGCTGCGGCCCATGATGTGGGCGAGCGGGAGGAACAGGAGGGTCGAGGCGGGCTGGTCGGTGACCTCCATGAGGAGGGGGTGGAGCAGCTCGACCGTGTTGGCGGCCTGGGCGTGCAGGTTGGCGTGGGTGAGGACGCAGCCCTTGGGCCGGCCGGTGGTGCCGGAGGTGTAGCAGATCGTGGCGATGGTGTCGGGGGTCAGGGCCGTACGGCGCTTGGTGACCTCCTCGTCGGGGAGGTCCCGGCCCAGGGCGGTGAGTTCGGGCAGGGCGCCGGCGTCCAGGACGTACAGGCTCGGGGGTTCGGGGTGACCGGCCGTGCCGGCCTTGACGGTGTCCGCGTTCTCGGCGGTCTCGGCGATGACGAGGCGGGCGCCGGAGTCCCGGACGATCCACTCCACCTGCTGGGCGGACGAGGTGGCGTAGACGGGGACGCTCTGGCCGCCGGCCGCCAAGACCGCGAAGTCGAGAACCGTCCACTCGTAGCGCGTGCGGGACATCACGGCGACCCGGCCGCCCGGTTCGAGGCCGGCTGCTATCAACCCCTTTGCCGCGGCGGTGACTTCGCGGGCGAAGTCCGCCGCGGTCACCGGGCGCCAGGCGCCGTTCTCGTTGCGGCGCAGGACGACGGTGCCCGGGGCCTCGGCCGCGTTGGTGTAGGGGAGGTCGGCGATGCTGCCGGTGGTGGCCTTGGGCACCAGGGGGGCGGTGCGCGCCTCGCGGACCGTGCCGGTGTCGTCCCTGATCAGTTCGGTGCTGCCGCGGGCCGCCAGGTCGGCGCGTCGCCGTGCCCGTCGCAGATCCTTGTGTACGCCCATGACGACTCCCGGTGCTGACTCAAAGTGTCCGCGTGCTGACGTGTCGGCGCGTGCAGGTGCCGGGGCGTCAACTTACTCGCGCGTAGGGTGCGGTCAATGGGGCCTGCGCGAACTGATCCTGGGACGGCGGGTGTTCGGCTCTCAGTCCCTGGACCGGGCGGCCGTTTCGACGGCGTCCGCCAGCTCGCGTACCGCTTTGTCCTCCGTCGTACCGGCCAGCGTGTCGGCGCGGTCGGCGAGTCGGGAGAGGGAGGGGCGGTCCGGGAGCTGTGACCAGCGCTCGTCGCCCGAGCGGAGGGCGTCGGCGAAGTACCCGGCCACGGCGGCCACTTGGAAGCGGGCGGGCGCGGACCACAGGTCGTCGCCGAGGGCGCCGGTCTCCAGCCGGCCCGACTTCTCGTGCGGGGCGCGGGTGTCGGGGTCCAGCCAGCGGACGCTCGCGGTGGCCAGGTGACCGGAGGAGCCCGGCCTGGTGCGGACCGCGTACAGCGCGGTGACCGTGTGGCCGGGGCCGACCTCGCCGCCGTCGACGCGGTCGTTGCGGAAGTCCTCGTCGGCGACCTTGCGGTTGTCGTAGCCGATGAGCCGGAACTCCCTGACCGTCTCCGGGTCGAAGGCGACCTGCGCCTTGGCGTCGCGGGCCGTCAGGTCGATGTTCTGCGGGAGCTGGTCGCAGAAGACCGTACGGGCCTCGTCCTTGGTCGCGACGTATGCCGTGTGGCCGTCGCCCTTGTCGGCGAGGCGCTCCATGAGCGCGTCGCCGTAGTCGCTGCCGACGCCGACGCCGAACAGGGTGATGCCGTGCTCACGACGGGCGCCCGAGATGCGTTCGAGGATCGAGTCCGCGTCGGTGTCGCCGGTGTTGGCGAGCGCGTCCGAGATCAGGACGACCCGGTTGGTGGCGCCCTTGCGCAGACCTTCGACGGCGGTGTCGTACCCGGTGCTCACGCCCGCGCCGAGGTTGGTCGACGAGCGGGACTCCAGGCTGTCGACGGCGTCGTGGACGCGGCCGCGGTGGCCGCCGAGGCGGGTCATCGGCAGGACGGTCTCGGCCTCGTCGCTGAAGGTGACCAGGGCGACCGAGTCGTCGTCGCGCAGCCGGTCCGTCATCACGTCGAGGGAGTCCTTGGCCAGGTCGAGGCGGCCCGGTTCGTCCATGGAACCGGAGATGTCGATGACGAAGGTGAGAGCGGCGGGCGGGCGTTCGCGGTCGTCCTCGGCCGCACGGGTCGCGAGGCCGACCCGGACGAGCGACCAGCCCTCGTCGTCCGTTCGGGCGCCGTCGACCGTGACCGAGAAGCCGTTGCCGTCCGGGCGCTCGTAGTCCTGCCGGAAGCTGTTGACGAACTCCTCGGGGCGGACGGTCGACGGGTCGGGCATCCGGCCGTCGGCGAGGGTGCGGCGGGCGTAGCCGTAGGAGGCGGTGTCCACGTCGAGGGCGAAGGTGGAGAGGTAGTCGGGGGACGCGGACGGGGCGATGTCCCGGTTCTCCTCGCCCTTCTGCTCGCCGTCCTGGTCGCTGTTCCGCTCGCCCTGGCCGGCACCCGTGGGCTGGGCGGGGGCGGGCAGCCCACCGGTCGAGCCGCCGGTCCTGCTCGCGCCGTTCGACGTGCCGTCGTGGTCGCCCGCGCCGCCGCCGCAGCCGGTGAGCAGCAGGCCGCCCGTGACGGTGAGCGCGAGCAGCGCGCCCCGCAGTCGCCGTATGTGATCCGTCCCCATCCGTGCCCCCTCGGTGAGTCACCTGTCAGCCGGTGTCCAGTGATGTCTGGGGTTCGACATCTGTGACTGTGACGTCCGAGGGGGCCCGGATGTGCGGTACGGGGTGTTGCGGATGGATCTCGAAGCGGCCACGGTGAAGGGCCGCCGATACCGGTAGGTGATCCTCCGGAGACCTACGACACGATGTCCTTGTGCCGGAAACCGCGGAAGGCCAGGGCGAACAGCACGAGCGCGTACGTTATCGAAATCGCGGTGCCCTGGATCATGCCTCCCCACTCCGGAGTGGGCTGGACGGCGTCGGCCCAGGCGAACTGCCAGTGCGCGGGCAGGAAGTCGCGCCAGTCGCCGAGCGCGGTCACGGCGTCCAGGACGTTCCCCACGATCGTCAGCCCGACCGCTCCGCCCACCGCACCGAGTGGCGCGTCGGTCTTGGTCGACAGCCAGAACGCGAGCCCCGCGGTGACCAGTTGGGACACGAAGACGTACGCCACCACCACCAGCAGGCGCTGGGCGGCGGTGCCCGCGGAGAGCGCGCCGCCGGTGGGGATCTCCAGCGGCCCCCAGCCGTAGGCCGCCGTGCCGACCACCAGCGCGACGACCGGCAGCAGCACCATCGCGGCGAGGCTGAGGCCGAGCGCGACGGTCAGTTTGGACCACAGCAGACGCGCCCTCGGCACCGGGGCGGCCAGCAGATAGCGCAGTGAGGACCAACTCGCCTCGGAGGCGATCGTGTCCCCGCAGAACAGCGCGACGGGGATCACCAGGAGGAAGCCCGCGGAGACGAACAGGTTCACCGCGGCGAAGTTCGCGCCGGACGCGGTGGCCGTGTCCATCAGCGTCACCTGCCCGTTGCGCGCGCCCGGTTCGCCGCCCACCGCGAACGCGATGACCAGCACGAAGGGCAGCACAGCGAGGACGGCGCCCATGACGAGGGTGCGGCGCCGCTTCAACTGCCGTACGAGTTCGACGCGCAGCGGCAGTGTGCGCCGCGCCCGGTAGCCGGAGGCGACTTCGGTGTGCTCGGCGAGCGTGCTCATGCGGAGCCTCCGATCAGGGTGAGGAAGGCGTCTTCGAGGCGGCGGTGGGGGCCGACCGACTCCACCGGCACTTCGAGCCGGACGAGCTCCACGACCAGGCGCTGTGCGCTTCCGCCGGGGTCGAGACGGACCAGGATGCCGCCGTCCGCGAGGGCGGCCGAGGCCACGCCCGGCAGGGCGCCGACCTTGTCGGCCACCACCTCCTCGACGGGCAGGGCGGTGCCGACGAGCAGGGTGTCGCCGGAGCCGATGATCTCGGCGACGGGGCCCGCCTGGACGAGGCGGCCGCGGTCCATGACCACCAGGTGCGTGCAGGACTGCTCGACCTCGGCGAGGAGGTGGCTGGAGACGATGACCGTGCGGCCGGCCGCCGCGTAACGGATCATCACCTCGCGCATCTCGCGGATCTGCGGCGGGTCGAGGCCGTTGGTCGGCTCGTCGAGGATCAGCAGGTCCGGCAGGCCCAGCATCGCCTGCGCGATGGCCAGGCGCTGGCGCATGCCCTGGGAGTACGTGCGCACCGCTCGGGCCAGTGCGTCGCCGAGGCCCGCGATCTCCAGGGCCTCCTCCAGGTGGGCGTCCTCGGGCGGGCGGCCGGTGGCCTGCCAGTACAGCTCCAGGTTCTCGCGCCCGGTCAGGTGCGGGAGGAAGCCCGCGCCCTCAACGAAGGCGCCGACCCTGGACAGTACGGGTGCGCCGGGGCGGATCGCGTGGCCGAAGACGCGGATCTCGCCGCCGTCCGGCTTGATCAGGCCCATCAGCATGCGCAGTGTCGTGGTCTTGCCCGCGCCGTTGGGGCCCAGCAGGCCCAGGACCTGGCCCTTCTCCACGCGGAACGCGAGCTCACGCACCGCGTACCGGTCCGCCGACTTCGCGTACCGCTTGCTCAGGTCGGTTATCTGCAGCGGGACTTCGGCCAGTCCGGGATCGGGCGCCGGGGTCGTCGTACGGCGGCGGCCCGTCAGCAGGAGCGCCAGGGCGAGGACGGCTCCGGCCAGCGGCAGCCACCAGACCCAGGCGGGCAGCGGGGCGGCGGCGGTCGTCACGCCGGGGGCGGTCGGGACGTGCAGGTCGCCCTTGAGGGTGACGGTGTACGTCGCCGGGGCCGCCGGTGAGGCATAGCCGAGGTCGGTGGAGGCGAGGACCAGGCGGAGCCGGTGGCCCTTCTGCACCTCGTGGTCGACGGCCGGGAGGGTGAACGTGACGTCCTTGCCGGACTTCGCGTTCTCGACGCGGAGCGGGGCGACCAGTTGGGAGGGCAGCACCTGTTGGGTGCCGCCGGGGCCGACGTCGTACACCTTCCCGAAGAGGACCGCGTCGTCGGTGGTCGACTTCACGTGCACCGTCGCCGTGGGCGAGCCGGTGATGCGCAGGTCGCGCGTCAGCGTCGCGGAGTCGAACTTCGCGAACTGACCCGGGAAGTCCAGGGAGACGCCCACGCCGAGCGCCGAGAGCTGGGAGAGGCCGCCGGTGCCGCCGAGGCCGGGCAGCGCGGAGATCGCGGGCGGGCTCGCCCCGGCCGGGTTCTCGAAGCTCTGCTCGCCGCCGCTCAGCGCGACTGTGTGCTCTCCGCTCGACAGTCCGGGGTAGGCGTCGCCGCTCGCGCCCCGCAGCCGGGCGGCGCCGTCGGTGGAGTCGATGCCGCCGGTGCGGGTGACGCGGAAGGCGGGGCCGGTGTCGACGTTCGGCTCGTCCTTCAGGTAGCGGTCGAACCAGGAGCCGACGCGGGCCTGGACGCGGTCCGCCTCCCGGTCGCCGCCGTCGTGCCCGCCGGAGATCCAGTCGACGTCCACGGGTGCGCCGTTGGCGCTGATCGCCTTGGCCATGGCGTCGGCCTGGCCGAGCGGGAAGAGGGAGTCGGACTGGCCCTGCACGATCAGTGTGGGCACCTTGATGCGGCCGGCAACGGCGGAGGGGCTGCGCTCCTCAAGGAGTTTCTCGGCCGCCGCGTCGGGCTTCCCGGACTCCGCGACCCGGTTGTACATGGCGCACAGCCGGTCCTCGAACCGGTCGCAGCCGCCGCCGGAGTTGATGAAGATCCCGGCCCAGAGCTTCTTGAAGACGCCGCTCGGGAACAGGGCGTCCGACAGGTTCCAGTACGTGATCGAGGGGGCGATCGCGTCGACCCGCTTGTCGTACCCGGCGGCCAGCAGGGAGATCGCCCCGCCGTACGAGGCGCCGGTGACGCCCACGCGCGGGTCGCCGGCCTTGTCGAGGCGGACCTCCGGGCGCTTCGCCAGCCAGTCGATCAGCTTCGAGACGTCGGCGACCTCGCCCTTCGGGTCGTTCAGCCCGATCTTCCCGGTGGACCTGCCGAAGCCGCGGGCCGACCAGGTCAGCACCGCGTACCCGTCGCGGGCGAGTTTCTCCGCCTCGCCCTTCACGTCGTCCTTGCTGCCGCCGAAGCCGTGCCCGAGGAGCACGGCGGGGCGGCGGCCGGAGCCCTCGGTGAAGTACGACGTGTCGATCCGCACCCCGTCGCCCAGGGCCATCACACGGTCGGCGCGGTGCACGGGCGGGGCGTCGTCCGAGGCGACGGCCGTCCACGTGCCCACGCCGGCGAGCACGACGACGGCGGCCGCGGCGGCGATCCAGCGCCGCGGCCCCCGCAGTGCGGGCCCGCGCAGTCGGGGCAGTCGAAGATCCATGTGTCAACGGTACGGGCCGCCGCCGACAACCGATGCAGCCACCGGTCTGAACCCCTCGCCCTCCTGCGGGAGTACGGGGCTCTCCCCGCATACCGCGGCCGTGGTACGAACACCGCATGGAGATTCGCCGCGCCACCACCGTCGACGAACTGTCCGCCGCCGAGCACCTCTTCGACAACCCGGTGCGCCCCGAGTGGGCCGAGCGTTTCCTGACCACCGCCGGGCACCATCTCTTCCTCGCCTACGAGCAGGACGCTCCCGTCGGCTTCGTCAGCGGTGTCGAGACGGTCCACCCCGACAAGGGCACGGAGATGTTCCTGTACGAGCTGGCGGTCGCCGAACCGTTCCGGCGGCGCGGCACCGGCCGGGCCCTGATCCGTACGCTCGCCGCCCTCGCCCGCGAGCACGGCTGCTACGGGATGTGGGTCGGCGTCGACACCGGAAACGACGTCGCCCTCGCCACCTACCGCAGCGCGGGTGGCAAGGACGACGGGACGTGCACGGTGGTGACGTGGGACTTCGGGTAGTCCCGAGGACCTACGCCTGAGCGTCCTCCGGGATCGACACCAGCCAGCGGGTGTCGCGGCGCGGGCGCAGGTAGAAGGCCCAGTACAGGGTGGCCACGGCGGTGATGCCGCCGGTCCACAGCAGGTACGTCGTCTCCTGCTGACTCAGGATGTACGCGAGGACGGCGATCAGCAGCACAGGCACGGTGGGCCACAGCGGCATGCGCCAGGCGGGCGTGTGGCGGTGGTGCCCGCGCCGGGCGAGCAGCGCGGCCACTGCGACGAGCAGGTACATCGCCGTCACCGAGACGCCCGTGACGCCGTACAGGGTGTCCAGGTTGACGAAGCAGAGGGCGGCGCCGGGGACGCCGACCAGGAGGGTGGCGACCCAGGGGGAGCCGAAGCGGCCGAGGCGGGACAGGCCCTGGTTGACGGGCTCGGGCCAGGCCTTGTCGCGGGCCGAGGCGAACAGGACGCGGGAGTTCTGGATGACCATGACGATGCCCGCGTTGATGATCGCGAGGGCCACGCAGAGGCTGACGAAGGTGCCGACGGCGGAGTTCGACCAAGCGGTGACCATGGCGCTGATGTCGCCGCCGGTCAGGGTCGAAAGGTCGGAGGCGCCCATGGTGATCGCGACGACCGGGACCAGGATGATCACGGAGGAGATGGCGAGGGTGGCCAGCACCGTACGGGCGACGTTGCGGCGCGGGTTCTCCAGCTCCTCGGAGAGGTAGACGGCGGTCGAGAAGCCCTGGGTGACGAAGAGGGCGATGGCGAGGCCGGAGACGATCAGCATGGCCGTGACGGTGTCCGTGTGGCCGCCGGAACCCGCGACCTGCAGGGAGACCAGGCTGCCCGCCCCGCGCTCGCTGTGGGCGAAGCCCAGGACCGCCACCACGGCGGCGGCGATGACTTCGAGGACCAGGAAGACACCGGTGATCCAGGCGTTGGCGCGCAGGTCGAGCAGTCCGGCGAGGGTGGCGAGGATCATCACGCCGGCGCCTGCCATGGACGCGTTGAGGTGCACGATCGGTGCCAGGTAGTCGGCGGTGCCCATGGCGATCACCGGCGGCACGATCATCACGACCAGCAGGGAGAGCACGAAGACCAGCCAGCCCGCGAGCCGTCCGGCCAGCGTGGAGACCATGGCGTACTCGCCGCCCGCGCTGGGGATGAGGGTGCCCAGCTCCGAGTAGCAGAACGCCACGGCGATACAGAGCAGCGAGCCGATCGCGATGGTGAGGGCCGTCGCGGTGCCGAGCGAGCCGAAGAGGTCGGGGACGACCACGAAGAGCGTGGAGGCGGGGGTCACGCACGAGAGCGTGAGGAGGGTGCCGCCGACGATGCCTATGGAGCGCTTGAGCTTCTGGGGATTCCCGGTGGCCGTGGGGGCGGCCTGCGGGGCGGCGGTCTCGACAGGGCGGAGCGTGTCCGTCATGAAGCGGTTCCGATCGACTCGTGCGTCAGGTGATTCGGGCGGGAGCGCTATCGCCTCCGGCGGCTCGTGTCGTACGTCATCTGTCCGCTCCCGGTTGCCGAATAGAACCTCGACGAAAACCGTCACGTCAATGGGTGTTTACCTACGGAATCCGTTGACGACACGCCCCTCGACTGTCGTACAGAGCGCAACTGGTCAGTCCGAGCGGTTCCTTCCGCGCCTACGGGAACCGCAGCGGGCGCGCGCAAAAAAAAGCGGCCGTCCGCATGGCGGACGGCCGCTCGGGCCCGGCGGGTGACGCTCAGTGGTTGCGCGGGAAGCCCAGGTCGACGCCCGTCGGGGCCTCGGACGGGTCGGGCCAGCGGGTGGTGACGACCTTGCCGCGGGTGTAGAAGTGCGTGCCGTCGTTGCCGTAGATGTGGTGGTCGCCGAACAACGAGTCCTTCCAGCCGCCGAAGGAGTGGTAGCCGACGGGGACCGGGATCGGCACGTTCACGCCGACCATGCCCGCCTCGATCTCCAGCTGGAAGCGGCGGGCGGCGCCGCCGTCGCGGGTGAAGATCGCGGTGCCGTTGCCGAACGGCGAGTTGTTGATGAGGGCGACACCCTCCTCGTACGTGTCGACGCGCAGCACGCACAGCACCGGGCCGAAGATCTCGTCCTGGTAGGCGTCCGAGGTGACCGGTACGCGGTCCAGGAGCGAGAGGCCGATCCAGTGGCCGTCCTCGTGGCCCTCGACCGTGTAGCCGGTGCCGTCGAGGACGACCTCGGAGCCCTGCGCCGCGGCGCCCGTCACGTACGAGGCGACCTTGTCGCGGTGGGCGGCGGTGATCAGCGGGCCCATCTCGGAGGCCGGGTCGTTGCCGGGACCGATCTTGATCTTCTCGGCGCGCTCCTTGATCTTCGCGACGAGCTCGTCGCCGATCGAGCCGACGGCGACGACGGCGGAGATCGCCATGCAGCGCTCGCCGGCCGAGCCGTATGCGGCGGACACGGCGGCGTCGGCGGCCGCGTCCAGGTCGGCGTCCGGGAGGACCAGCATGTGGTTCTTGGCGCCGCCCAGCGCCTGCACGCGCTTGTGGTTCGCGGCGGCCGTGGTGTGGATGTAGCGGGCGATCGGGGTCGAGCCGACGAAGGAGACCGCCTTGACGTCCGGGTGCTCCAGGAGGCGGTCGACGGCGACCTTGTCCCCGTGCACGACGTTGAAGACGCCGTCGGGCAGACCGGCCTCCGCGAGCAGCTCGGCGACCTTCATGGCGGCCGAGGGGTCCTTCTCGGAGGGCTTCAGCACGAAGGTGTTGCCGCACGCGATGGCGATCGGGAACATCCACATCGGCACCATGGCCGGGAAGTTGAACGGCGTGATGCCCGCGACGACACCGAGCGACTGGCGGATCGAGGACACGTCGACCCGGGAGGCCACCTCGGTCGACAGCTCGCCCTTCAGCTGCACGGTGATGCCGCACGCCAGGTCCACGATCTCCAGACCGCGGGCGACCTCGCCGAGCGCGTCCGAGTGCACCTTGCCGTGCTCGGCGGTGATCAGCTCGGCGATCGCGTCACGGTTCGCGTCGAGCAGCGCGCGGAACTTGAAGAGGATCGTGGTCCGCTTGGCCAGCGACGAGGTGCCCCACGTCGCGTAGGCGTCCTTCGCCGCGGCGACCGCGGCGTCCACCTCGTCGACGCTCGCGAAGGCGACCTTCGTGGTCACCGCGCCGGTCGCCGGGTCGGTGACCGGCCCGTACGTACCCGACGCGCCCTCGACGGTCTTCCCGCCGATCCAGTGGTTGACGATCTTCGTCATGCCGAAAACTCCCTCACAGATGGCGGCGTCGGGTTGAGACGTGCCGGTCGTACTCCTCGCGTGCCTTGACCGCCGACGAACGGGTCGCGGTCTCGGCCACAGGTACATCCCACCAGGCCTGGGCCGGGGGCGCGCCCGACACAGTGTCTGCCGTTTCGGTCTCCACGTAGACACATGTGGGAGTGTCGGCGGCGCGTGTCTCGGCGAGGGCGGCGCGCAGGTCACGCACCGTCTTCGCGCGTAGGACACGCATGCCCAGGCTGGCCGCGTTGGCGGCGAGGTCGACGGGCAGCGGCGCCCCCGTGTACGTGCGGTCCTCGGAGCGGTAGCGGTAGGCGGTGCCGTACCGCTCGCCGCCCACGGACTCGGAGAGGCCGCCGATCGAGGCGTACCCGTGGTTCTGCAGGATCACGAGCTTGATCGCGATCCCCTCCTGCACGGCGGTGACGATCTCCGTCGGCATCATCAGATACGTGCCGTCGCCGACCAGCGCCCACACGGGACGGTCGGGCGCGGCCAGCCGTACGCCGATCGCGGCCGGGATCTCGTAGCCCATGCACGAGTAGCCGTACTCGACGTGGTACTGGTCCGCGGAGCGCGCCCGCCACAGTTTGTGCAGGTCGCCGGGGAGCGAACCGGCCGCGTTGATGAGGATGTCCTCCTCGGTGACCAGTTCGTCGAGCAGGCCGAGCACCTGGGGCTGGGTGGGGCGCAGGTCCGGGTCCTCGGCCTCGAACGCGGCGTCGACCCGGTACTCCCAGCGCTCCTTGTCCTCCGTGTACTCGGCGACGTACGAGGCCGCGACCCGGTGCTCGTGCATCCGCAGCGCCACCGTGAGCTCCGCGAGGCCGCTGCGGGCGTCCGCGATCAGGGGCTGCCCGGAGAGCTTGTGGCCGTCGTAGGGGGCGATGTTGAGGTTGAGGAAACGGACGCCCTCGCCGGTGAAGAGGGTGCCGGAGGCGGTGGTGAAGTCCGTGTACCGGGTGCCGACGCCGATCACCAGGTCGGCGGTGCGGGCCAGCTCGTCGGCGGTCGCCGTGCCGGTGTGGCCGACGGCGCCCACGTCCTGCGGGTGGTCGAAGCGCAGCGAGCCCTTGCCGGCCTGGGTGGAGGCGACGGGGATGCGGGTCGTCGCGGCGAACTCGGCGAGCGCCTCCTCGGCGCGGCTGTGGTGCACCCCGCCACCGGCGACGATCAGCGGGCGGCGGGCGGCGCGGATCGCGCTCACGGCCTCGGCGAGCTCGCTCGTGTCGGGGCCCGGGCGGCGTACGGTCCAGGTCCGCTCGGCGAAGAACTCCTCCGGCCAGTCGTACGCCTCCGCCTGGACGTCCTGCGGAAGGGCGAGCGTGACGGCGCCCGTCTCGACGGGGTCGGTGAGCACGCGCATCGCCTGGAGGGCGGCCGGGATCAGCGCCTCGGGGCGGGTGACGCGGTCGAAGTACTTCGACACCGGGCGCAGGCAGTCGTTGACCGACACATCTCCGGCGTACGGCACTTCGAGCTGCTGGAGGACCGGGTCGGCGGGGCGGGTGGCGAAGGTGTCGCCGGGCAGCAGCAGGACCGGGAGGTGGTTGATGGTGGCGAGGGCGGCGCCGGTGACCAGGTTGGTGGCGCCGGGGCCGATGGAGGTGGTGACGGCATGGGTGGACAGGCGGCCCGACTGGCGGGCGTAGCCGACGGCCGCGTGCACCATGGCCTGTTCGTTGCGGCCCTGGTGGTAGGGCATGTCGTCGGCGTACTCGACGAGCGCCTGGCCGATCCCGGCGACGTTCCCGTGGCCGAAGATCCCCCAGGTGGCGCCGATCAGCCGCTGCCGGCTGCCGTCGCGTTCGGTGTACTGGGCGGCGAGGAAGCGCACGAGCGCCTGCGCGACCGTGAGCCTCGTCGTCGAGGTCTGCACCGTCATCGGTATCCCCCTGTGCTGTCTACGTGGTCCGGGTGGAAGCAGATCCGCCACTGCCGCTCGTCACCCGGCCCCGCCATCACGTTCAGGTAGTACATCGCGTGACCGGGCTGGGCGACGGACGGGCCGTGCCAGCCGTCGGGGACGAGGACGGCGTCGCCGGTGCGGACCTCGGCGAGGACGTCGGAACCGCCCTCGTGTGAAGGAGATACGCGCTGATAGCCGAATCCGTTCGGTCCGTCGATCTCGAAGTAGTAGATCTCCTCGAGTTCCGTCTCCTCGCCGGGGCGGTTCTCGTCGTGCTTGTGCGGCGGGTAGGAGGACCAGTTGCCACCGGGGGTGATGACCTCGACGGCGATGAGCTTGTCGCAGTCGAAGGCGTCGGCGGAGGCGAAATTGCGCACCGTGCGGGCGCAGTTGCCACTGCCTCGGTCTTCGACGGGAACCTCCGGCGCGGGGCCGTAGCGGGCGGGGAGTCGGCGCTCGCACTTCGCTCCTGCCAGGGCGAAGCGGCCTCCCGCGCCGGAGGCGATCTGAACCCGGGCGTCACGGGGCACGTACGCGAAGTCGGTGACCGACGCGAACACGCCTTCCCTGCCCAGGAGTTGGAACTCTCTATCCTCTGCACCGTCCCCTGTTCGCACGCTACAGGCACCGTTGAGCGGAAGCACGATCCACTCGCTGTCACCGGTGGTGAAGGTGTGCGTGCCGCCCGGCGCGAGCTCGACCACGCGCAGGCTGCTGTGGGTCCAGCCCGCGCGCTTGGGGTCGATGTCGACGGCGTAGTGCGGGCCGGCGGTGGCGCCCTTGGGGACGTACAGGTCGTTGGTCATGCGGCCCTCACAGCAGTCCTACGGCGGTGTCCACGGCCGCGGCCACATCGCCGTCCGCCGGGTAGAGCAGTGAGCGTCCGACCACCAGCCCCTGGACGGTGGGGAGTTGGAGGGCGCCGCGCCACTTCTCGTACGCGCCGTCCTGGTCCTCCCCGACGTCGCCGCCGAGCAGCACGGCGGGCAGCGTGGACGTCTCCATGACCCGGGCCATGTCGTCCGGGTTCTCGGTGACGGGCACCTTCAGCCAGGTGTACGCCGAACTGCCGCCGAGGCCGCTCGCGATGGCGAGGGACTTGGTGACGGCCTCGGCGCGCAGGTCGTTGCGCAGGGCGCCGGTGACGGGGTCGCGGTGACAGAGGAACGGCTCGACGAAGACGGGGAGCCGACGCTCGGCCATCTCGTCGATCACCCGGGCGGTGGACTCCATGGTGCGCAGGGAGCCCGGGTCGTCGTAGTCGATGCGGAGCAGGAGCTTGCCCGCGTCGAAGCCGAGCCGCTGGAGGTCCCTGGGGCGGTGCCCGGTGAACCGGTCGTCCAGCTCGAAGGCGGCGCCCGCGAGTCCGCCGCGGTTCATCGACCCGATGACCACCTTGTGGTCGAGCGCGCCCAGCAGCAGCAGGTCGTCGAGGACGTCGGCGCTGGCCAGCACGCCGTCCACGCCCGGGCGGGAGAGCGCGAGGCAGAGCCGCTCCAGGAGGCCGGCCCGGTTCGCCATCGCCAGCTTCCGGTCGCCTACGGCGAGGGCGCCGCGGGCCGGGTGGTCCGCGGCGATGATCATCAGACGGCCGGTGTCGCCGAGGAGCGGACGGCGCAGGCGACGGGCGGCCGCCTCGGCGACGGCCTCGGGGTGGTGGGTGCGGGTGCGGACCAGGGCGGGGATGTCGACGCCGCTGAAAGAGCCGGGGGTTCGCGGGATGCCCGGGGTGCCGCCGCCCGCTCCTGCGACGTGACCCGCCCTCATCGGACCGCCCCCGCCGCGAGCGCCTCCTCGACCTCCGCCGGGGTCGGCATCGCGGAGGAGCACTCCAGGCGGGACGCGACGATGGCGCCCGCGGCGTTCGCGTGCCGCATGATGCGCTCCAGATCCCAGCCGGCCAGCAGGCCGTGGCAGAGGGAGCCGCCGAACGCGTCGCCGGCACCGAGGCCGTTGAGGACCTCCACCGGCAGGGGCGGGACCTCGGCCGTCGTACCGTCGCGGTGCACCGCGAGGACGCCCTTCGGCCCCTGCTTGACCACCGCGAGTTCGACACCGGCGTCCAGGAGCGCGCGGGCCGCGGTGTGCGGGTCGCGCTCACCCGTGGCGATCTCCACCTCGTCCAGGTTGCCGACGGCGACCGTGGTGTGGCGCAGGGCCTCCGCGTAGAAGGGGCGGGCCGCGGCCGGGTCCTTCCAGAACATCGGGCGCCAGTCGAGGTCGAAGACCGTCGTGCCCGACTTCGCCCGGTGGGCGAGCGCCGCGAGAGTCGCAGTGCGGCTGGGCTCCTCGCTCAGGCCCGTCCCCGTCATCCAGAAGACGCGGGCCTCGCGGATCGCGTCCAGGTCCAGGTCGTGCGCGTCGATCTCCAGGTCCGGGGCCTTGGGCTGCCGGTAGAAGTACAGCGGGAAGTCGTCCGGCGGGAACACCTCGCAGAACGTGACCGGAGTGGGCAGCCCCGGGACCGGGGTCACCCAGCGGTCGTCCACGCCGAAGTCGCGCAGCGCCTCGTGCAGATACGTGCCGAAGGGGTCGTCGCCCGTCCGGGTGACCACCGCCGTGCGCCGCCCGAGCCGGGCCGCGGCCACCGCGACGTTCGTCGCCGAGCCTCCGAGGAACTTCCCGAAGGACGACACCTGCGGCAGGGGCACGCCCGTCTGCAACGGGTACAGATCCACACCGATCCGTCCCATGGTGATCAGGTCGTACGCCATCGACTTCCCTTCGCTGCCGCTGTCCCCCCATGGTCTAGTCGTCCGCGGGGAGCCCTGTCAATGTTTTGTCCAGACATTCGGACCAGAGCTTGACACCTCTCCCGGTCGGCCGGAAGCTGACGCCCATGACGTCGTTGTCACCGCGGCCTTCGCCCCAGTCCTCGCCTGCGCCTTCGCCTCAGTCCTCACTGTCCCGCATCCGGGTCGGTTCGGCTCCCGACTCCTGGGGAGTCTGGTTTCCCGACGACCCCCGGCAGGTGCCCTGGCAGCGGTTCCTCGACGAGGTCTCCGCGTCCGGGTACGAGTGGATCGAGCTGGGCCCGTACGGCTATCTGCCCACCGACCCGGCCGTCCTGAAGGACGAGACCGAGCGGCGCGGGCTCACCGTGTCCGCCGGCACCGTCTTCACGGGGCTGCACCGTGGGCCGGACGTGTGGGACTCCACCTGGGCGCACGTCTCGGACATCGCGGCGCTCACCCAGGCGATGGGCGCCTCGCACCTCGTCGTCATCCCCGCCTTCTGGCGCGACGACAAGAGCGGCGAGGTCCTTGAGGACAGCACGCTGACACCGACGCAGTGGCGGCACCTCACCACCCAGACCGAGCGGCTCGCACACGAGGTGCGGGAGCGGTACGGGCTGGAGATCGTCGTCCACCCGCACGCCGACACCCACATCGACAGCGAGGAGAACGTCGTCCGCTTCCTCGACGGGACGGACTCGTCGCTGGTGTCGCTGTGCCTGGACACCGGGCACTACGCCTACTGCGGCGGGGACAGCGTCAAGCTGATCGAGACGTACGGGGAGCGGATCGGGTACCTCCACCTCAAGCAGGTGGACCCGGCGATCCTGGCCGAGGTGCGCGCCGAGGAGATCCCGTTCGGACCCGCGGTGGCGAAGGGCGTGATGTGCGAGCCGCCGTCCGGGGTGCCCGCGCTGGAGCCGGTGCTGGCGGCGGCACAGAAACTGGACGTCGATCTCTTCGCGATCGTCGAGCAGGACATGTACCCGTGCGAGCCGGACCGCCCGCTGCCGATCGCGCAGCGGACCCGGGCGTTTCTGAGGTCGTGCGGGGCGTAGCCCTCGCCCGACACCGACCGCACCGACCGCACCGACGTGGGCCGTTTGCGTCACTCCTGTCACAAATAACGCACTCCTGTCACACATGTCCCGTGTACGCGGGTCTTGTGTCACACCCGGTCGACAGGGGCTGCCCGGCGCTCACGCTGCGTCGTTCACGGGGCACAGGCTTTGTGATCGCCAGCGCAGCGCCCGGCTCCCCCGACGGCCGCCCCCGGCCGCCGCCGCGGCGCGCGCAGGGAGGTGCCACTCATGACCGACCGTCGGCTCTGGTCGTACAAGGAGATCGCTGCGCACATCAAGGTGCAGCCGGACACCGTGAGGTCGTACCGCAAGCACGGGCTGCTGCCCGCGCCCGATCACGTCGAGGGCGGGAAGCCCTACTGGTACGCCGACACCGTGCGGGCCTGGGTCGCCTCCCGGCCCGGCAACCGCGGCCGAAGAGACGACTGAGCACGCCACCCCTCCTGTGCCCCACCCCCGCGTGGGGCACAGTTCTATTCGGTTGCAGGTGTGCCGCCGCGCCGCCGAGGATCGCCGGATGAACTTCTCCGTCAAGCCCGTGCTCACCGGGGAGAGGTCGCTGCTGCGGCCGTTCACCGAGGACGACGCGACCCGGATCGCCGAGATCATCGAGGACCCCGAGGTCATCCGTTTCACCTTCGAGCCGTCGACCGTGCTCACCGAGGAGCGGCTGCGCTCCTGGTACGCCTCCCGCAACGCACAGACCGACCGGCTCGACCTCGCCGTGACGGACCGGGCGACCGGGGAACTCGTCGGCGAGGTCGTCCTGTACGAGTGGGACCCCGACGCCCGCAGTTGCACCTTCCGCACACTCGTCGGGCCCCGCGGACGCGGCCGGGGTCTCGGCACCGAGGCGACCCGGCTGATCGTCGGGTACGGCTTCGAGCAACTGGGGCTGAACCGGATCCAGTTGGAGCTGTTCAGCGACAACCACCGGGCCCGCCGTGTCTACGAGAAGGTCGGCTTCGTGGAGGAAGGTGTCCGACGGCAGGCGCTGGTGCGCGGCGAGGACCTGCTGGACGAGACGGTCATGGCGGTCCTCGCGCAGGACTGGGCGGTCCACCGCGGGCACCCCGACATCGCCGCGGTCAGCTCCACGGTTCGATGACCGTCACGCCCGCCCCCGGTGCCGTTCCCATCGCCGCCAGCGCGGCGGGCGCCGCGTCGAGGGTGATGGCCGAGGTCACAAGGAGGTCGGGGCGCAGCACCCCGGCAGTCACGAGTTCCAGCATCGACGGGTAGGCGTGGGCCGCCATGCCGTGGCTGCCGAGGACTTCGAGTTCCAGGCCGATCACGCGGGACATGGGGACGGCGCTCGAACCCGTCGGCGAGGGGAGCAGGCCGACCTGGACGTGGCGGCCGCGGCGGCGCAGGCCGTTCACCGAGGCCGCGCACGTGACGGGTGAGCCCAGGGCGTCGAGAGAGAGGTGGGCGCCGCCTCCGGTCAGTTCGCGTACGGCCTCGGCGGTGTCCTCGACCCGTCCGGCGTCCACGCACTCCGCGGCTCCGAACTTCCTTGCCAGGTCCAGGGCCTGGGCGGACACGTCGACGGCGACCACCCGCGCTCCGGCGGCCGCCGCGATCATCACCGCCGACAGCCCGACGCCCCCGCAGCCGTGCACGGCCACCCACTCCCCCGGCGCCACCCTGCCCTGCGCGACGACCGCGCGAAACGCCGTGGCGAACCGGCAGCCCAGCGACGCCGCCGTCCCGTAGGACAGCTCGTCCGGCAGCGCGATCAGGTTCACGTCGGCGTGCTCCAGCGCGACGTACTCCGCGAACGAACCCCAGTGCGTGAACCCCGGCTGGGTCTGCCGCTCGCACACCTGCTGGTCACCGGCGGCGCAGGACGGGCAGCTGCCGCAGGCGCACACGAACGGCACGGTGACCCGGTCGCCGGGGTGCCGGCCGGTGACCCGGGCGCCCACCGCCTCGACGACCCCGGCGAGTTCGTGTCCGGGGACGTGCGGCAGCGTGATGTCCGGGTCGTGGCCCATCCAGCCGTGCCAGTCGCTCCGGCACAGCCCGGTGGCCTCCACCCGCACCACGACGCCGTGTTCCGCGGGCTCCGGGTCCGCCACCTCGCGCACCTCGGCCGGCTCCCCGTACCGCTCGAACACCACTGCCCGCATCCGTCTCGCCCCTCAGCCCGGAGATCAACACCGTCCGGAGGAACGCTAGGACCTCCACCGGTTCCTGTCGCCCACGCCGACAGACCTGACAGCGGGCTTGATCCGGATGCCCCTTCCGGACTGCGGCATAGCGGAGATTCACCATAAGGTGCGGATAAATCCGCATATCCGTATGCGATGTGTCGAGCCCGAGGGATGTGACGTGACCCAGTCTCCGCCGCCCGGCGCGCCCCGAGCCCGCATTCCCGGACCGAAGCAGCCCCCGCCGCCCTACCCCCGCATCCGCGCCGGACTGTGGCGGCAGTGCCTGGGCGGCGGGCTCGCGCTCTGGGCGCTGACCGCGGTCGTCACGTACGCGACAAGGAACACGACCCTCCTGCCGACCCTGATCCTGCTCGGCGGTTTCCTCGTCCCGGTCACCTTCGTGCTGTGGGCGTACGAGCGGCACGGGCGTGACCTGGGCGTGCATCTGATCCTCGGCTGTTTCCTGATCGGCGGGACGCTGGGGGTGCTGGGCGCGTCGGCGATGGAGTACTACCTGCTGCACCCCTCACTGGGGATGTACGTCGGCGTCGGACTGATCGAGGAGGCGGCCAAGCTCGCGGCACTGATGTTCGTGCTGCGCCGGCACACCCGGATCCGGGGGCTGCGGGCGGGGCTGGTGCTCGGGGCGACCGTCGGTTTCGGCTTCGCGGCGCTGGAGAGTTCGGGGTACGCGTTCAACGCCGCCGTCTCGATGAAGGGCGTGGATCTGCGGGCCCTGCTGGAGACGGAGATCCTGCGCGGGGTGCTCGCCCCCTTCGGGCACGGCCTGTGGACGGCGATCTCGGGTGCCGTGCTGCTGGCGTACCGCCGCCCGAACGGGCGCTTCCACCTCGCCGCGCCGGTGCTCGGCGCCTACCTCGGCGTCTCGCTGCTGCACGCTCTGTGGGACTCGACGCACGGCATCGCGATCTGGCTGGTGGCACGGCTGGCCGGCGCGGGGCTCGACCGGAGCCTCTTCGCGCAGGGCTACATCCCCACGCCGAGCGACGACCAGGAGCATCTCTTCACGCTCTTCTCGATGGGCGGCCTGGTCCTCGTCTCGCTGGCCGGGGTGGCCTGGGTGCGATCGCTGGCCCGGCGCGACCCCACTTGGAGAAATACCCCCTAGGGGTATAGTGTGGCGAGCATGGGGCGAGGACCCTGGAACCCAGGGACCCCCTCCCGCACACGCACGCCACGCACGCCTCGACGAGGAGTAACGCCATGACCGCCCAGACCGACACCCCCGGCACCGTCACGACCGTCTATCAGGTGAGCGGGATGAGCTGCGGACACTGTGAAGGCTCCGTGTCCGGCGAGATCTCCGAGATCGCCGGTGTCAGCTCGGTGAAGGCCGTCGCCTCGACCGGCGAGGTCACCGTCGTCTCCGCCGCGCCGCTCGACGAGGAGGCCGTCCGCGCCGCCGTCGACGAGGCCGGCTTCGAGCTCGTCGTCAAGGCCTGAGCGCCCTCGCCCCCTCGGGCAGAGGGAACGCACCTCTCCACACCGGGCCGTACCGACCAGCTGATACTGGCTCCGTACGGCCCGGTTCACCCACTGGAGCCGGACATGACCACCGCAGTACCCGAGAGCCCCATAGCGCGGACCGCGCAGACAGAGGCGGCCGCCGAGGTCGAACTCGCCATCGGCGGCATGACCTGCGCCTCCTGCGCGGCGCGTGTCGAGAAGAAGCTCAACCGCATGGACGGCGTCACCGCCACGGTGAACTTCGCGACGGAGAAGGCGAAGGTCTCGTACCCGGCGGGGGTACAGGTCGCCGACCTGATCGCCACCGTCGTGAAGACGGGCTACACGGCCGAGGAGCCCCCGCCGCCCGCGCCGGTGCGGGACGAGGAAGAGGCCCCGCCCTCGAAGGACTCCGAACTGGCCTCCCTGCGTGAGCGCCTCACCGTCTCCGTCCTGCTCGCCGTCCCCGTCATCCTGATGGCGATGGTCCCGGCCCTCCAGTTCGACAACTGGCAGTGGCTGTCGCTGACGCTCGCCGCACCCGTCGTCGTCTGGGGCGGGCTGCCGTTCCACAGGGCCGCGTTCACCAACGCGCGGCACGGCGCGGCCACCATGGACACGCTCGTCTCGGTCGGCACGCTCGCCGCCTTCGGCTGGTCCCTGTGGGCGCTGTTCTTCGGCGACGCGGGGATGTCGGGCATGAAGGACGGCTTCGAGTTCACCGTCTCCCGCACGGACGGCGCGTCGTCGATCTACCTCGAGGTCGCCTCCGGAGTCGTCGCGTTCATCCTGCTCGGCCGCTATCTGGAGGCCCGCTCCAAGCGCCGTGCGGGAGCCGCGCTCAAGGCACTGCTCGAACTGGGCGCCAAGGACGTGTCCGTGCTCCGGGGAGGCCGTGAAGTACGCGTTCCTGTCAGCCGGTTGGCCGTCGGCGACCGCTTCGTCGTACGGCCCGGCGAGAAGATCGCCACGGACGGTACCGTCGTCGAGGGCACCTCGGCGGTGGACGCCTCGATGCTGACCGGCGAGTCGGTGCCGGTCGACGTCTCGGCGGGCTCGACGGTGACGGGCGCGACCGTGAACGCCGGGGGCCGGCTCGTCGTCGAGGCCACCCGCGTCGGCGCCGACACCCAGCTCGCCCGCATGGCACGCCTCGTCGAGGACGCACAGAACGGCAAGGCCGAGGTGCAGCGCCTGGCCGACCGGATCTCCGGGATCTTCGTGCCGGTGGTGCTGGTGCTCGCGCTCGGCACCTTCGGGGTGTGGATCGGCGTCACCGGGGACACGGTCGCCGCCTTCACCGCCGCCGTGGCGGTCCTGATCATCGCCTGCCCGTGCGCGCTGGGGCTGGCCACGCCGACCGCCCTCATGGTCGGCACGGGTCGCGGCGCCCAGCTCGGCATCCTCATCAAGGGCCCCGAGGTCCTGGAGTCCACCCGCCGCGTCGACACCGTCGTCCTGGACAAGACCGGAACCGTGACGACCGGCCGGATGACCCTCCACGAGGTGTACGCGGCCGACGGCACCTCCGAGAACGAGCTGCTGCGGCTCGCAGGCGCCCTTGAGCACGCCTCCGAGCACCCGATCGCCCAGGCGGTCGCGGCGGGCGCCGAGGAGCGCACAGGGGCCCTTCCCGCGGTCGAGCACTTCGAGAACGTGCCCGGGCTCGGGGTGCGCGGGCGAGTGGAGGGCCGCGAGGTCACCGTCGGTCGGTTCGCCGGCGCCGACGTGCTCCCCGACGGACCGGCCCGGGCCAAGGCCGCGGCGGAGGCGGAAGGCCGTACGGCCGTCGTGGTCGCCCTGGACGGGGTGGCGCTCGGTGTACTGACCGTCGCCGACGCGATCAAGGAGACCAGCGCCGAGGCCGTACGGAAACTGCGTGCCCTCGGGCTCACGCCGGTGCTGCTGACCGGGGACAACCGGGCAGTCGCCGAGTCGGTCGCCCGGGCCGTGGGCATCGACGCCGAAAACGTGATCGCCGAGGTGCTGCCGCAGGACAAGGTCGACGTGGTGAAGCGGCTGCAGGGCGAGGGCCGCAGCGTCGCGATGGTCGGCGACGGCGTCAACGACGCGGCCGCGCTCGCCACCGCCGACCTGGGCCTGGCCATGGGCACCGGCACCGACGCGGCGATCGAGGCGAGCGACCTGACCCTGGTGCGCGGGGACCTGCGGGTGGCCGCGGACGCGATCCGGCTGTCGCGCAGGACCCTCGGCACCATCAAGGGAAACCTGGTCTGGGCCTTCGGGTACAACGTGGCCGCGCTGCCGCTGGCCGCGGCCGGGCTGCTGAACCCGATGATCGCGGGCGCCGCGATGGCCTTCTCATCGGTGTTCGTGGTGACGAACAGCCTTCGGCTCCGGACATTCTCATGACTTCGAAGTAAGAGTCCCCCTAGAGTCCAACGGGAGCCTCACATAAGCTCTTCACAAGGCTCGCGCATCTTCCTTACGCTTGGGTCCCGATTGACGTTTTGGGGCTCTTGCGTATCTTCAGGACATACGCAAGAGACGCAGATCACAGTGATGTGAACGTAACCATCGAAGGGGTTCGTGAGTCTAAGTTGGCGATGTCAGAAGCGTCTTGGGGGGCGTGACTGACATCTGGGGATGTCTTGGGGGACGTTCCCGGAAATTGCGTTGCCGGGACACGTACACCGGGGAGCTTTGAGCGGCCCTCCCGTCGTACGGGTCCCGGCAGATCGCAACGCAGCACCGCAGGACGCAGTACGCAGTACCGGAGCACATCGAGTTTTGCTCGTTTTGCTCGCAGCGATTCAGGCGCTGTCCACAGACGCCCGGCCGGATCCCGTGGGGGGAATCCGCACCGGGACAAGGAAAGCGCCCCGACTGCCAGCCCGTGGGGGGACTGGTAGCGGGGCGCTTTCCGTATTTTTTGGGGCTCGGTTCGCCTCCGAAGAGGCGCGCTGCGGGTTGCCCTGGCAGGGCAACCGGCGGCTACGAGGTCAGCGCGCCTCGACCGGAACGAAGTCGCGCAGGACCTCGCCCGTGTAGATCTGGCGCGGGCGGCCGATGCGGGAACCCGGCTCCTTGATCATCTCGTGCCACTGGGCGATCCAGCCCGGGAGGCGGCCGAGGGCGAACAGGACCGTGAACATCTCGGTCGGGAAGCCCATGGCGCGGTAGATCAGGCCCGTGTAGAAGTCCACGTTGGGGTAGAGGTTGCGCGAGACGAAGTAGTCGTCGGAGAGCGCGTGCTCCTCCAGCTTGAGCGCGATGTCCAGCAGCTCGTCGGACTTGCCGAGGGCCGAGAGGACGTCGTGCGCGGCAGCCTTGATGATCTTCGCGCGCGGGTCGAAGGACTTGTACACCCGGTGGCCGAAGCCCATCAGGCGGACGCCGTCCTCCTTGTTCTTCACCTTGCGGATGAAGGAGTCGACATCGCCGCCGTTGGCCTGGATGCCCTCGAGCATCTCCAGGACGGACTGGTTGGCGCCGCCGTGCAGCGGGCCCCACAGGGCGGAGATGCCGGCGGAGATCGACGCGAACATGTTGGCCTGCGACGAGCCGACCAGGCGGACCGTCGAGGTCGAACAGTTCTGCTCGTGGTCCGCGTGCAGGATCAGCAGCTTCTCGAGCGCGGAGACGACGACCGGGTCCGGCTCGTAGTCCTGCGCGGGGACCGAGAAGGTCATGCGCAGGAAGTTCTCGACGTACCCGAGGTCGTTGCGCGGGTAGACGAAGGGGTGGCCGATCGACTTCTTGTACGCGTACGCGGCGATCGTCGGAAGCTTGGCGAGCAGCCGGATCGTCGAGAGGTTGCGCTGCTTCTCGTCGAACGGGTTGTGGCTGTCCTGGTAGAACGTGGACAGTGCGGAGACGACCGAGGACAGCATCGCCATCGGGTGGGCGTCGCGCGGGAAGCCGCGGTAGAAGTTCTTGACGTCCTCGTGCAGCAGGGTGTGCTGCGTGATCTCGTCCTTGAACGTGGAGAGCTCGTCGACCGTCGGCAGCTCACCGTTGATCAGGAGGTAGGCCACCTCCAGGAACGTGGAGCGCTCGGCCAGCTGCTCGATCGGGTAGCCGCGGTAGCGGAGGATGCCCTGCTCGCCGTCGAGGTAGGTGATCGCGGATTTATACGCGGCGGTATTGCCGTATCCGCTGTCCAGCGTCACCAGCCCGGTCTGGGCGCGGAGCTTCCCGATGTCGAAGCCCTTGTCGCCGACGGTGCTGTCGATCACCGGGTAGGTGTACTCGCCATCGCCGAACCGCAGTACTACAGCGTTGTTGGTCTGCTCGCTCACGTCATCCCTCACCGACGTTGTGCCTCTTCTTCGAGGTGCCCTGACTGTCTCTACCATCCCCCATTCGGCCCTGAAGAGTGCACTGGGGGTCGACCATTGGGCCTATTGGCGGCACTCAGTGCCGCCAACCTGCTCATCCTGCCCCCCTTCGCCTCGCTTCCGGAAGTGCTCTGTGACCTTTGCGACTCGTTTGATCGATCATTTTTCACGATGCCTGCTCCGAGGGGCCCCGAAGCGGGTCGATCAGCGGTCCAGAGGCCGGGGGGAGAGCCGGAAGTCCAGCGCCGTGCACCGCCGTCCGGCGGACACCGTGCGTACCGCCTGACCTATGGCTTTGCGCGAACCGACCAGGACGACCAGCCTCTTGGCACGGGTCACCGCCGTGTAGAGCAGATTCCGCTGCAGCATCATCCACGCTCCGGTGGTGACCGGGATCACCACCGCCGGGTACTCGCTGCCCTGGGAGCGGTGGATCGTCACCGCGTAGGCGTGCGCCAGCTCGTCGAGCTCGTCGAACTCGTACGCCACCTCCTCGTCCTCGTCCGTCAGCACCGTAAGGCGCTGCTCGTCCGGATCGATGGAGGTCACCACGCCCACGGTGCCGTTGAAGACACCGTTCTTGCCCTTGTCGTAATTGTTGCGGATCTGGGTGACCTTGTCGCCGACCCGGAAGACACGGCCGCCGAAGCGTTTCTCGGGGAGGTCCGGGCGGGCGGGCGTGATCGCCTGCTGCAGCAGGCCGTTCAGCGTGCCCGCGCCCGCCGGGCCCCGGTGCATCGGTGCGAGGACCTGGACGTCGCGCCGCGGATCGAGGCCGAACTTGGCCGGAATCCGCCGGGCCGCCACGTCCACGGTGAGCCGGCCGGCCTCCTCCGTCTCGTCCTCGACGAAGAGGAAGAAGTCCTTCATGCCGTCGGTGACCGGGTGCTGCCCGGAGTTGATCCGGTGCGCGTTGGTGACCACCCCGGACTGCTGGGCCTGGCGGAAGACCTTGGTCAGGCGGACGGCCGGGACCGGGCCGCCGTCCGCGAGGAGATCGCGCAGCACCTCGCCCGCGCCGACGCTGGGCAGCTGGTCGACGTCCCCGACGAAGAGCAGATGGGCGCCCGGGGGAACCGCCTTGACCAGCTTGTTGGCGAGCAGCAGGTCGAGCATCGACGCCTCGTCGACCACCACCAGGTCCGCGTCCAGGGGGCGGTCCTTGTCGTACGCCGCGTCGCCGCCCGGCTTCAGCTCCAGGAGCCGGTGCACGGTGGAGGCCTCGGCTCCGGTCAGCTCGGCGAGGCGTTTGGCGGCGCGGCCGGTGGGGGCGGCGAGCACGACCTTCGCCTTCTTGGCGCGGGCCAGCTCGATGATCGACCGGACCGTGAAGGACTTGCCGCAGCCGGGGCCGCCGGTGAGCACGGCGACCTTCTTGGTGAGCGCGAGCCGGACGGCTTCCTCCTGCTCGGGGGCCAGCTCCGCGCCCGTACGCCCCTTGAGCCAGGTCAGCGCCTTGTCCCAGGCCACGTCGTGGAAGCCCGGCATCCGGTCCTCCTCGGTGCGCAGCAGGCGCAACAGCTGGGCGGAGAGGGAGAGTTCGGCGCGGTGGAAGGGGACCAGGTAGATCGCGGTCACGGGGGTGCCGCCGTCCGGGCCCGGCACCTTCTCCCGTACGACTCCGGGGTCCTCGCCCTCCTGCGGGGATGCCGCCAACTCGGCGAGGCACTCGATGACCAGGCCCGTGTCGACCTGGAGGAGCTTCACCGCGTCGGCGATCAGCTGCTCCTCGGGGAGGAAGCAGTGGCCCTGGTCGGTGGACTGCGACAGGGCGTACTGCAGGCCGGCCTTGACGCGCTCCGGGCTGTCGTGCGGGATGCCGACGGACTGGGCGATCTTGTCGGCGGTGAGGAAGCCGATGCCCCAGACGTCGGAGGCGAGGCGGTAGGGCTGGTTCTTGACGACCGAGATCGAGGCGTCGCCGTACTTCTTGTAGATGCGCACCGCGATCGACGTGGACACCTCGACGGTCTGGAGGAAGAGCATGACCTCCTTGATCGCCTTCTGTTCATCCCAGGCGTCGGCGATCTTCTTGGTGCGCTTGGGGCCGAGGCCGGGGACCTCGATGAGCCGCTTCGGCTCCTCCTCGATGATCTGCAGGGTGTCGATGCCGAAGTGCTGGGTGATGCGGTCGGCGAAGACCGGGCCGATGCCCTTGACCAGGCCGGAGCCCAGATAGCGGCGGATGCCCTGGACGGTGGCCGGGAGCACCGTCGTGTAGTTCTCCACCGTGAACTGCTTGCCGTACTGCGGGTGCGAGCCCCAGCGGCCCTCCATGCGCAGGGACTCCCCCACCTGGGCTCCGAGGAGTGAGCCCACGACGGTGAGCAGGTCGGCGGCGCCCCGTCCGGTGTCCACCCGGGCGACCGTGTACCCGTTCTCCTCGTTCGCGTACGTGATGCGCTCCAGTACGCCCTCCACCACCGCCAGGTTGACCTGCCGGGTGGTCCCCGCCTGATTGGACATGATCCGACGCTACCGCCGGGGACTGACAGCGCGGGCGGCCTGTGGGCAAGCCAGGCCGCGCACCTGCGGCGGGCTTCATCACAATCGAGTCTCAGGGTCTTGCCAAAGTCCCGTGTAATCGATTCCAATCCTCGGTACACGAAGTCGTGTAATCGATTCCACGAGGAGGTGGAGCGACGATGGCGAGCATCAAGGACGTCGCCGCCGAGGCGGGCGTATCCGTCGCCACGGTCTCGCGTGTCCTGAACGACCATCCGTCCGTCAGCCCCGAGGCGCGCACCCGCGTCCTGGCTGCCGTCGACACGCTGGGCTACCGCCCCAACGCCGTCGCCCGTTCCCTGCGCACCGACCAGACCCGCACCCTCGGCCTGGTCATCAGCGACGTACTCAACCCGTACTTCACCGAGCTGGCCCGCTCCGTCGAGGAGGAGGCCCGCGCGCTCGGCTACAGCGTCATCATCGGCAACGCCGACGAGCGGCCCGAGCTGCAGGACCACCACGTCCGTACGCTCCTGGACCGCCGTATCGACGGCCTCCTCGTCTCCCCCGCCGACGGCGGCTCGCCCGCGCTGCTGGGCGCCGCCCGCGCGGGGACCCCGATGGTCTTCGTGGACCGCTGGATCCCGGGCGTGGACGTGCCCGTGGTGCGGGCGGACGGGCGCGCGGCAGTCCGCGATCTCGTCGCCCATCTGCACGGCCTCGGCCACCGCAGGCTCGCCATCATCGCGGGCCCGGCGGCGACCACCACCGGCAGCGAACGCGTGGAGGCCTTCCGCGAGGCACTCGCCGCCCACGGTCTGGAACTCCCCGACGCCTACATAGGCCAGGGCGACTTCCAGGCCGAGAGCGGGCGCCGGGCGACCGAGGGGTTCCTCGACCTGCCCGAGCCGCCCGAGGTCGTCTTCGCCGCGGACAACCTGATGGCGCTCGGCGCGCTGGACGCGGTCCGCGCGCGCGGGATGCGGGTTCCCGAGGACCTCGCGCTCGCCGCGTTCGACGACATCCCGTGGTTCGTGCACACCGATCCGCCGATCACGGCGATCGCCCAGCCGACGGGCGAGCTGGGCAGGGCCGCCGTACGGGCCCTGATCGACCGCATCGAGGGACGGCCCCCGCAGTCCGTCACCCTCCCCGCCCGACTCGTCGTGCGCCGCTCGTGCGGCGAGTCCCCCGTAACGAACAGGAGCAACCCGTGAGCAACCCGGACGAGTTGCTGCGTATCGAAGGGATACGCAAGACCTTCCCCGGTGTGGTCGCGCTCGACAGCGTCGACTTCGATCTGCGCCGCGGCGAGGTGCACGTGCTGCTCGGCGAGAACGGCGCGGGCAAGAGCACCCTCATCAAGATGCTGTCCGGCGCCTACCAGCCCGATTCAGGACGTGTCCTGGTCGACGGCAAGGAAGAGCGCATCCACGGGGCGCAGGACTCCGAGCGCCTCGGCATCGCGACGATCTACCAGGAGTTCAACCTGGTCCCCGATCTGACGGTCGCCGAGAACATCTTCCTGGGCCGGCAGCCCCGCCGCTTCGGACTGATCGACCGCAAGACCATGGAGACCGACGCCGAGGCACTGCTGAAGCGTGTCGGCGTCAACGTGTCCCCACGCGCGCGTGTCCGTGAACTCGGTATCGCACGCCTTCAGATGGTCGAGATCGCGAAGGCGCTCAGCCTGAACGCGCGCGTGCTCATCATGGACGAGCCCACCGCCGTGCTCACCTCCGAAGAGGTCGAGAAGCTCTTCACCATCGTGCGCCGGCTGCGCGAGGACGGCGTGGGCATCGTCTTCATCACGCACCACCTGGAGGAGATCGCCGCCCTGGGCGACCGGGTCACGGTCATCCGCGACGGCAGGAGCGTGGGCCAGGTGCCCGCGTCCACGCCCGAGGACGAACTCGTACGCCTCATGGTGGGCCGCTCCATCGAACAGCAGTACCCGCGCGAACGGGCCGACACCGGTGCCGCGCTGCTGACCGTCGAGGGGCTCACCAAGGACGGCGTCTTCCGCGACGTGAGCTTCGAGGTGCGCGCCGGTGAGGTCGTCGGCATCGCGGGGCTCGTCGGTGCCGGACGTACCGAGGTCGTACGGGCCGTCTTCGGCGCCGACCCCTACGACAAGGGGTCCGTCGAGGTCGCCGGGGCACGGCTGCCGCGGCACGACGTCAACGCGGCGATGACCGCGGGGATCGGGCTCGTGCCGGAGGACCGCAAGGGGCAGGGGCTCGTCCTCGACGCCTCCGTCGAGGAGAACCTCGGCCTGGTGACACTGCGCACCGCGACCCACGGCGGGTTCGTCGACCTCAAGAGCCAGCGGGAGTCCGCCGCGCGGATCGCCGAGCAGCTCGGCGTCCGGATGGCCGGGCTCGGCCAGCATGTGCGCACCCTCTCCGGCGGCAACCAGCAGAAGGTCGTCATCGGCAAGTGGCTGCTCGCCGACACCAAGGTGCTGATCCTCGACGAGCCGACGCGCGGTATCGACGTCGGCGCCAAGGTCGAGATCTACCAGCTCGTCAACGAACTGACGGCCGCCGGCGCCGCCGTCCTGATGATCTCCAGCGACCTGCCCGAGGTCCTGGGCATGAGCGACCGGGTCCTCGTCATGGCGCAGGGCCGCATCGCGGGCGAACTCACCGCCGCCGAGGCCACCCAGGACTCGGTGATGGCCCTCGCCGTCGGCACGAACACGGAAGCCGCCGGCACGAACACCGAAAAGACCGAGAAGGAGGCCCCCCGTGGCCACTGACACGCTCAAGAGCACAACGGGCGCGAGTGGCGCCTCGGCGGTCCGCCGCCTCCTGCTCGACAACGGTGCGCTCAGCGCGCTGATCGTCCTCGTCGTCGCGATGTCGGCGCTGTCCGGCGACTTCCTGACGACGGACAACCTGCTCAACATCGGCGTCCAGGCGGCCGTGACGGCGATCCTCGCCTTCGGCGTCACCTTCGTGATCGTCTCGGCGGGCATCGACCTGTCGGTCGGCTCGGTCGCCGCGCTCTCCGCCACCGTCCTTGCCTGGATGGCCACTTCGGAGGGCGTCCCGGTCTGGATCGCGGTGATCCTCGCGATCGCCACCGGCATAGCCTGCGGCTTCGTCAACGGCGTCCTGATCTCGTACGGGAAGCTGCCGCCGTTCATCGCGACGCTGGCCATGCTCTCGGTGGGCCGCGGCCTGTCGCTCGTCATCTCGCAGGGCAGCCCGATCGCGTTCCCCGACTCGGTCTCGCACCTCGGTGACACCCTGGGCGGCTGGCTGCCGGTGCCGGTCCTGGTGATGGTCGTGATGGGCCTGATCACCGCCGTGATCCTCGGCCGTACGTACATCGGCCGCTCCATGTACGCGATCGGCGGCAACGAGGAGGCGGCCCGTCTCTCCGGCCTCCGGGTGAAGAAGCAGAAGATCGCGATCTACGCCCTCTCCGGTCTCTTCGCGGCCGCCGCGGGCATCGTCCTCGCCTCCCGCCTCTCCTCCGCGCAGCCGCAGGCCGCGCAGGGTTACGAGCTGGACGCGATCGCCGCGGTCGTCATCGGCGGCGCCTCCCTCGCGGGCGGCACCGGCAAGGCGTCCGGCACCCTGATCGGCGCGCTGATCCTCGCGGTGCTGCGCAACGGCCTCAACCTCCTGTCGGTGTCCGCGTTCTGGCAGCAGGTCGTCATCGGTGTCGTCATCGCGCTCGCGGTGCTCCTCGACACGGTCCGCCGCAAGGCCGGGGCGACCCCGGTGGCCGCCGGTACGTCGAGCGGTGGCGACCGGGGCCGGCAGGCGGCGACGTACGTGATCGCCGCGGTGGTCGCGGCCGCCGTCGTCGGAGCGATGTCGTTCCTGCACAACGACGACTCCTCGGCCGCGGCGAACAAGAAGATCGGCCTGTCCCTCTCCACCCTGAACAACCCGTTCTTCGTGCAGATCAAGGCGGGTGCGCAGGAGGAGGCGAAGAAGCTGGGCGCCGACCTGACGGTGACGGACGCGCAGAACGACGCCTCCCAGCAGGCCAACCAGCTGCAGAACTTCACCAGTTCCGGGGTCGGCTCGATCATCGTCAACCCGGTGGACTCGGACGCCGCGGGCCCCTCGGTGCGCTCCGCGAACAAGGCCGACATCCCCGTCGTCGGCGTGGACCGCGGCGTCAACAAGGCCGACACGGCCGCGCTGGTCGCCTCCGACAACATCGAGGGCGGCAAGCTCGGCGCCAAGGCGATGGCCGAGAAGCTGGGCGGCAAGGGCAAGATCGTGATCCTCCAGGGGCTGGCCGGAACGTCGGCGAGCCGCGAGCGCGGGGCCGGTTTCGCCGAGGGCCTGAAGGCCTACCCGGGCATCAAGGTCGTCGCCCAGCAGCCCGCGGACTTCGACCGCACCAAGGGCCTCGACGTGATGACGAACCTGCTCCAGGCCCACCCCGACGTCGACGGTGTGTTCGCCGAGAACGACGAGATGGCGCTCGGCGCGATCAAGGCGCTCGGCTCCAAGGCCGGCAAGTCGGTCTCCGTCATCGGCTTCGACGGCACCCCCGACGGTCTGAAGGCCGTACAGGCGGGCACGCTCTACGCGTCCGTGGCCCAGCAGCCGAAGGAGCTCGGCCGGATCGCCGTCGAGAACGCGCTGAAGGCGGCCGACGGCAAGAAGACCGCCGAGACGGTGAAGGTGCCGGTGAAGGTGGTCACGTCGAAGAACGTGGCGGGCTTCGGCGGCTGAGAGGCCTCCGACCGACCGGCCGGGGGGGGGCGCTCCACGAGACCGCCCACCCCCGGTTGTCCCATCAAGTCACCTATGCAGGGAGACAGTTCATGTACGACTACGACCTTCTGGTCGTAGGGTCGGCCAACGCCGACCTGGTGATCGGCGTCGAACGGCGGCCGGCGGCCGGGGAGACGGTGCTCGGCTCCGACCTCGCCGTCCACCCCGGCGGCAAGGGCGCCAACCAGGCGGTCGCCGCCGCCCGCCTCGGGGCCCGTACGGCCCTGCTGGCGCGCGTCGGCGACGACGCGCACGGGCGGCTGCTGCTCGACTCGCAGCGCGCGGCGGGCGTCGACACCGTGGGCGTACTGGTCGGCGGGGCGCCCACCGGGGTCGCACTGATCACGGTGGACCCGTCCGGGGACAACAGCATCGTGGTCTCGCCGGGCGCGAACGGGAAGCTCACGCCCGGGGACGTACGGGCCGCGGCGAGCCTCTTCCATGCCTCCCGGGTGGTCTCGGCGCAGCTGGAGATCCCGTTGGAGACGGTCGTGGAGGTCGTACGGAGTCTCGCGCCGGGCTCGCGCTTCGTCCTGAACCCCTCGCCCCCGCGGCCGCTGCCCGACGAGGTGCTGGCCGCCTGCGATCCGCTGATCGTCAACGAGCACGAGGCACGGGTCATCGCCGGCGGCTCCCTCGACGGCTCCCCCGAGGACTGGGCGCGGGCCCTGCTCGCCCTCGGGCCGCGCTCGGTGGTCATCACGCTGGGTGCCGAGGGCGCTCTGGTGGCTTCCTCCGACACCACCACCCGAATTCCGGCGGTGAAGGTCGAGGCCGTGGACACGACCGGCGCGGGCGACGCGTTCACCGCGGCGCTGGCCTGGCGGCTGGGCCTCGGCGAACCGGCACCGGAGGCCGCCACGTACGCGGCCCGGGTGGGGGCCGCCGCGGTCACCAGGCAGGGCGCGCAGGAGTCCTTCCCGACCGCCGAGGAGGTGGCAGCCCCGTGAAGAAGTCCGGGATCCTGAACCGTCATCTCTCGGGAGCGCTGGCCGAGCTGGGCCACGGGGACGGGGTGCTCGTCTGCGACGTGGGCATGCCGATACCGGACGGGCCCCGGGTCGTCGACCTGGCGTTCCGGGCCGGGGTGCCGTCGTTCGCCGAGGTCGTCGACGGGCTGCTGGCGGAGCTGGTGGTGGAGGGTGCGACGGCCGCACACGAGGTCCGGGACGCCAATCCCGCGGCGACGGCCCTGCTGGACGCGCGCTTCCCCGCCCTGGAGCTGGTCCCGCACGAGGAGCTGAAGTCCTTGTCGGCGGGCGCGCGTCTTGTCGTACGGACCGGGGAGGCGCGCCCGTACGCGAACGTACTGCTGCGCTGCGGAGTGTTCTTCTGAGTGGCTGAGCCGGTGTCCGCGGTGTCCGCGCATCGGCGGCGAAGTCGTCCCGGGAGGTCCTGAACGCTTCCCGGGAACGTTCGAGGGGGCCCGGTCCGTCGACCGGGCCCCCTCGGGTTTCCCCTCCGTATCAGAACCCCCGCGATCCCCCCAGATCCCCCTCCAGAAGTCCTGATGCCAAGTACGACCCGCGGTGTGCGGAAAGGGTTGTACGTCATTCCGAGAATTTTTTTCGGCCTTCCGCCGCCCACAGTTCGGGGGTCGTCGCGCCGACGGAGGCGACCGCCAGGACACAGAGCAGGCCGCCGCTGACCAGGGCGGTCGTGCCGGAGGTCCAGCCGGCGACGAGGCCACCGCGGACGTTGCCGAGACTCGGTCCGGCCTGTCCGACGATCTGCTCGGCGGCGGTCACCCGCCCCAGGAGCGCATCCGGGGTCCGGGTCTGCACGATGGTGGAGCGGGAGATGACGGAGGTGGTGTCGGCGGCGCCGGCGAGGACCAGGAGGGCGAGGCCCGCCCAAGGACTCGTGGTCAGTCCGACGAGGACGAGCGCGCCGCCCCAGGCCCCGGCACCGCACAGCATCACCAGACCGGGGCGCCCGAACCGGGTGACAGAGCCGGACAGGGCGGAGGCGGTGATCCCCCCGACGGCGAGGGCCGACAGGAACAGACCGAGGGTGCGCGGGTTGTTGCCGAACCGCTCGGCGTTGACCAGCGGGAACAGGCTCGCGGGGAACGACAGCACGGTCGCCGCGAGGTCGGTGATCAGCGCCCCGCGCACGACCCGGTGTCCGGCCAGGAAGCGGAGCCCGTCGAGCACCCCGTGGAGTCCGGCCCGCGACGGCTCGCCCTCGGGCGGCAGCGCGGGCAGTCCATAGGCGCCGTAGAAGGCGAGGGCGAAGCTGAGGCTGTCGATCAGGTAGCAGGCGCCGATGCCCAGCCAGCCGAGCAGCAGGCCGCCGAGGGCGGGGCCGATCAGCATCATCGCCTGGGCGGTTATCTGGTTGAGGGCGAGCCCGGCCGCGACCTGCTCCTTCGGCAGCAGCCGTGGCACGAAGACACCCGCGGCCGGGCCGCCGACCGCTGCGAAGAAGGACTGCGCGGCGACGAGCGCGAGCACTCCGACCACCGGCACATGGCCCGTGAAGCCCTGCACGGCGAGCAGAGCCGAGCAGGCGGCCTGTCCGACGGTGGCGGCGAGGTAGATCCGCCGCCGGTCGCCGCGGTCGACCCAGGCACCGGCGAACAGCCCGAACCCGACCAGCGGAAGCGCCTGCGCGAGCCCGACCGCGCCGGTCCAGGCGGCGCTGTGGGCCATGTCCCACACCTGGTACATGACGGTGACCATGGTCATGAAGCTGCCGAGCACGGACACGGTCCGGCCGATCAGCAGCCGCCGGAACACCGGGTACGTCCGCAGCGGCCGGACGTCGATCAACATGCGGGTCGGACTCATGAGGGGACGCCGGGGCACGGCTCGGGCTGCTTCACGGCGCGGAGGTTAACCCGAAGCCCCTGGTGGGGGCGAACGGATTACGCGGAGTCGTTCAGCAGCCGCGCGAGGTGCTCGCGCCCGGCCCCCAGCAGCTCCGGCAGCGGCGCCGCCGCCTCGTACCACCGCTTCTCGTACTCCCAGCACAGCCAGCCGTCCCAGCCCTCCCGGGAGAGCAGCTCGACGCACTCGGCGAGCGGGAGGACGCCCGCGCCCAGCGGCAGCGGGGTGGTGTCCTCGGCGGAGGCGATGTCCTTGACCTGGACGTATCCGAGGAACGGCGAGAGGGCCGCGTACGTCGACAACGGCTGCTCGCCGCCGAGCCAGGTGTGCATGACGTCCCAGAGCGAGCCGACCTGGCGGTGGCCCACCAGGCCCAGGACGCGGATGGCGTCGGCGCCGGTGCGGTGCGAGTCGTGGGTTTCCAGCAGGATGCGTACGCCGAGGTCGGCGGCGTACTCCGCGGCCTCGCCGAGGCGCCTGGCCGCCGTCGCGTCCGCCTCCCCGGGGCTCTGCTCGCTGCCGCCGCCGGGGAAGACGCGTACGTAGGGGGCGCCCAGGTCGCGGGCGAGGTCGAGGAGTTCGCGGATCTCCGTGAGGACGGGGGTGTCGTCGCCGGGCTCTGCGACCCGCGCGTATCCCGCGAGGCCGAGGATTTCGATGCCGGCCGCCTTGAACTCGGCGGTGACGTCGGCCCGTTCGGTCAGTCCGATGCCCGGGTGCACCGGCTCTTCGGGGTGTGCGCGCAGTTCGACACCGTGATAGCCGTGCGTGGCCGCGAGCCGGACCACGTCCGTAATCGGGAGACCGGGTACGCCGAGGGTGGAGAACGCCAGCTTCATGCTGCCGGACCCTACCCGTCGCTCGCGTTCCCATGCAGGTCCAGACGCCAGTCCTGGCCGAGGAGATCCCTGCCGAAGGAGCGGTGGGGTTTCTCGGCGACGAGGACGAAGCCGTGGCGCTGGTAGATGCGGCGGGCTGCGGCGAGGACGTCGTTGGTCCAGAGCACGAGTTCCCGGTAGCCGACGCCGCGCGCGAACTCGATGACCGCGTCCACCAGCCGGTCGCCGACGCCGAGGCCCCGTGCGTCCGGTTCGACGAGCAGCAGCCGCAGCCGGGCGGCGCCCGGCGCCTCGTCCCGTACGCACATCACGCACCCCACCGGACGCCCGTCGAGCTCGGCGATCCACACCCGCTCCAGGTGCGGGTCGTGGTCCTCGGCGAAGTCGGCGACGATCCTCGCCACCAGGCCTTCGTAGTCGGTGTTCCAGCCGTGCTCGGCGGTGTACAGCGCTGCGTTGCGCTGCACGATCCAGCCGAGTTCGCCGGGGCCCGGGCCGCGCAGTACGACGTCCTCGCGGCGGGGTGGACGGCCCTCGGAGAGGATCTCGCGCACCGTGTGCATCGCCTCGGCGAGACGCGGGCGGTCGGCGGCCGGCACGGTCGACAGCAGCGACCCGACGGCTTCGCTCGCGCGCTCGGCGAGCAGGTCGGCGGTCTCGCGCCCGCGCGCGGTGAGCGCGATGTGGCGCCGGCGCGGGTCGCGCATCGAGGGCCCGCGCTCGATCAGCCCGTCCTGCTCGAACTTGTTCAGGATCCGGCTCAGGTACCCGGCGTCCAACGACAGTTCGCCCCGCAGATCGGCGGCGTCCGTACGTGGCGAGTGCGCGAGTTCGTACAGCACGCGGGACTCGGTGAGGGTGTACGGCGCATAGAGCTGACGGCTGTAGTCGAGGGCGCCGATGACGTTCGTGTAGAAGCGGTTGAAGGTACGGATGTCCTGAACGGTCATGCTCGACCCCGGTGGTTGGCGTGGGCGGATGGGCCCGGGATGGTTGACTCAGTCAGAGGTATCGCTGAGTCGAGCGTAGAACCCGACGCGCCGCCCGTCCATGGCCGTGCACCGCGCTGCTGAGTGCGCAGCGGAGCCCCGACGACGGTCTTCCCGATCCGCTCGGCCGGCCAGGGAGGCCTGCCGGTGCATGTACTCCATGGAGCTGAGGCTCCGCACGTGTACGAGAACGGTGTGGTCGTCGGCCCGTACGTCCAGCTCGCGCGTCCGGGTGTTGAAGAGCACGGAGACTCCGGCGTGTGTGGTCTCCGCGTCCAGGTCCAGCTCCGGGACGTCCGGCCACACCAGCCAGTTCCACCAGATCTCAGGCACGTGTCCCGCCGCGAGGGCGACGAAGGTGTCCTCGATGCTGCCAACCGGCGCGCCCCACCGTTCCGCCCACAGCGGCAGATACGGGGCCAGGAAGGCGGGGTCGGTGGAGAGGTCGGCGCCTCCGACTCCGCCGTGCAGCCCGGTCGGGTCGACGGGCTCTCCGTCCACCCGCTCCATCCGAACGCCGGTCCTGAAGGACATGCCGGGCAACGCGTCCCGCACGCCCACCACGTGTGTCGTGCCACACGGAACGCCTCGCCGGGATCGGCGGACGGAGGACGGGAAACGCCAGGTCATCGGACATCCGGGCACCATGCCGCACCCCACCGGCGCCCAGCGATGTCCTTTACACACCCAGGGGCGGGCTCCCCTTCGTCCAGACCGGCCGGACGGCGACCCGGCTGAAGCGCCAGCCGTCCGGGGTGCGGAGCACGTCGGCCTCGTAGTAGCCGCCGACCGTGAACAACGGGTCGGCGTCCGCGCCGAGCGCCTCGCGGGTGGTGTCGTGGTGGACATGGGTCATCAGCGCGTTCCAGGAGACGGTGGCCCGCCCCGCCCCGGCATCCACGTCGGCGAGGATGCCGGACGCGATGTGCTGCGTACGGTCGTAACGCCCGAGCGCCACCTCCGCCGCGGCGCCGCCGGCATCAGCACCGTCGGTGGTCCCGAGCGGCGTCTCCATCCTTACGCCATCGGTGACGAAGTCCCGCATCCAGCCGACGCCGAACGTCCGCTCGTCCAGGGCCCGGAAGAGCCGATGCACGAGCGCGCTGATCTCTGCTGTCCCTGTGTCCATGATCAGACACTCGCCCCTCAAGCCCACTTGAGGTCAAGGAGGTCAGCCCGTCCGGCGCGCGAGGCCTTTTGCCCCGTCCGGAACGGGGAGGCGTTTCAGCCCGTCCGGCGTTTGAGGACGAGGCCGTTCAGGCCGAAGCGGGGGTCTGGGGGCGGCAGCCCCCAGCAGGGGCCGGCACCACCCCCGGGTGCCGAAAGAGCGAACCGCACCCTCACCCCCGCGGCCGTCCGGAGGACCCCCGCACCATCAGTTCCCCCCGCACCGTGGCGATCCCCCCCGGCGGCGGCTCCTCCCGCCCCATGGCGATGCGCCCGGCCCGGGCCCCCGCCTCCGACAGCGGCAGCCTGACCGTCGTCAGCGCAGGCACCGCGTCGATGCTGAAGGGCAGGTCGTCGAAGCCGGCGACGGACACGTCGTCCGGGGTGCGCAGGCCGGACTCACGCAGCGCCGCGCACGCGCCGACCGCGACGGAGTCGTTGGCGGCGACGATGGCCGTGAGCGACGGGTCGCGGCGCAGGAGTTCGAGGGTCGCCTCGTAACCGGACCGGCGGTCGTAGCGGCCGTGGACCGTGCGCTGCGGGTCGTCCTTGATGCCGTGCGCGGCGAGCGCGTCCCGGTGGCCTTCGAGCCGGTGCCGGGTCGTGGTGCGCTCCTCGGGTCCGGCGATGTAGCCGAGCTGCCGGTGTCCGAGCCCGATGAGGTGCTCGGTGAGTTCGCGGCCGCCGCCGCGGTTGTCGAAGGTGAGGGCGATCGCCTCCGGGGTGTCGGGCACCGGCGGCCGGCCGCAGAGGACGACCCGGGTCCCGGCCGCCGCGAGCTTGCTCAGCTTCGCGGAGACCGCCGCCACGTGCGCCGTGTTCTCGATGGCGCCGCCGGTGAGGACGACCGCGGCGGCGCGTTGGCGCTGAAGGAGCGTGAGATAGGTGAGCTCGCGCTCCGGGGAGCCGCCGGTGTTGCACACGACGCCGAGCCGCTCACCGCCCGCGCGCCCCCCGGGGCCGCCGATCTCGCTCTGGATGGCGCTCGCCATGATCCCGAAGAAGGGGTCGGCGATGTCGTTGACGAGGATTCCGACGAGGTCGGAGGTCGCCGCGGCCAGGGAGCTGGCGGGTCCGTTGAGCACGTAGTCCAGCTCGTCCACGGCGCGCAGCACCCGCTCGCGCGTGGACGCCGCGACGGGATAGTTCCCGTTCAGCACCCGGGACACGGTCGCGGGCGAGACCTGCGCGCGGGCCGCCACGTCCGCCAGGGTCACGGTCATCTATTTCGTCCTCCGGTCACGTACATCCGCTCACGTACATCAGTCGCTGCATCCGGTCGTGTCGCATCCACCAGCCGTGCGCAACAGCTCCGCACCTCGGTCCCACGCCTCAGTCGCATGTCTCAGTCGCGTACATCCGATCGCGCGCGAGCCCCCGCGTCCAGTGGTTCGGGTGATCGAACATGCCCGCCTCACCTGGCCCCCTCCCGGACGCCGTGTCCGAGTCGTCGGATATTTCCCCTCATCCGGGGCACCTTCTCCCCTGCGAAGGCCCCACCCTGTCCGGATCGTCGAACATTTCGACCATCTCGTCACCCACGCGGTCTTGCCTGAGCCACTGCACAGAGGCTAGCTTCTCACCGTATAGAAAGCGCTTGCTGTGACGCTCACCTGTTCCCCTTGGGGCGTACGCGGCGGCTGACGCGTACGAAGGGAATGACGTGACACGCAAGACGGTGCGTATCGCCATGAACGGGGTGACCGGGCGCATGGGCTACCGCCAGCACCTGGTCCGCTCGATCCTCGCTCTTCGCGAGCAGGGCGGTCTCGACCTCGGCGACGGCACCGTGCTGTGGCCGGAGCCGGTCCTCGTCGGCCGCCGCGAGCACGCCCTGAAGGCGCTGGCCGAGCGGCACGGCCTGGAGCACTGGTCGACGGACCTCGACGCGGTCCTCGCCGACCCGTCCATCGACATCTACTTCGACGCGCAGGTCACCTCCGCCCGCGAGGAGTCGATCAAGGCGGCGATCGCCGCGGGCAAGCACATCTACACCGAGAAGCCGACGGCCACCGGGCTCGACGGCGCCCTGGAGCTGGCCCGGCTCGCCCATGACAAGGGCATCAAGCACGGCGTCGTCCAGGACAAGTTGTTCCTGCCGGGCCTGCTCAAGCTGAAGCGCCTGATCGACGGCGGCTTCTTCGGCCGGATCCTCTCCATCCGCGGCGAGTTCGGCTACTGGGTCTTCGAGGGCGACTGGCAGGAGGCCCAGCGCCCCTCCTGGAACTACCGCACGGAGGACGGCGGAGGCATCGTCGTCGACATGTTCCCGCACTGGGAGTACGTGCTCCACGAGCTCTTCGGCCGGGTGAAGTCGGTCCAGGCGCTGACCGCGACGCACATCCCGCAGCGCTGGGACGAGCAGGACAAGCCGTACGACGCCACGGCCGACGACGCCGCCTACGGCATCTTCGAGCTCGACGGCGGCGCGATCGCCCAGATCAACTCCTCCTGGACGGTCCGCGTCAACCGCGACGAGCTCGTCGAGTTCCAGGTCGACGGCACGGAGGGCTCCGCGGTGGCGGGCCTGCGCAACTGCCGTGTGCAGCACCGCAGTTCGACGCCGAAGCCGGTCTGGAACCCGGACATCCCGGCGACGTACTCCTTCCGCGACCAGTGGCAGGAGATCCCGGACAACGCCGAGTTCGACAACGGGTTCAAGGCGCAGTGGGAGCTCTTCCTCAGGCACGTGTACGCCGACGCGCCCTACCACTGGGACCTGCTGGCCGGCGCCCGCGGAGTCCAGCTCGCCGAGCTGGGCCTGAAGTCCTCCGCCGAGGGCCGCCGCCTCGATGTGCCGGAGGTCTCCCTGTGACCATTCGACTCCCCGGCGCAGAGGGGCGGTTGAGGGCGTACGAGCCCCGCTCCGAGCCTCTCGCCGTCACCACCGGCGCCCCCTTCACCTCCCGTACGGTCTTCTCGGCGGCGCATGTCGTCGCCGACCCGTACGCCGACGTCACCCCCGACGGCCCCGCCGCCGTCGACTGGGACGCGACCCTCGCCTTCCGCCGCCACCTGTGGTCGCACGGGCTCGGTGTCGCCGAGGCCATGGACACCGCGCAGCGCGGGATGGGCCTGGACTGGGCGGGCGCGGCGGAGCTGATCCGCCGCTCGGCCGCCGAGGCGAAGGCGGTCGGCGGACGCGTCGCGTGCGGCGTGGGCACCGACCAGCTGACGGCCCCGGCCACCCTGGAGGAGGTCCGGGCGGCGTACGAGGAGCAGCTCGCGCTCGTGGAGGGGACGGGCGCGCAGGCGATCCTCATGGCGTCGCGGGCGCTCGCGGCGGCGGCCAAGGGCCCCGAGGACTACCTCGACGTGTACGGGCATCTGCTGCGCCAGGCCGCCGACCCGGTCGTCCTGCACTGGCTCGGCCCGATGTTCGACCCGGCGTTGGAGGGCTACTGGGGCTCGTCCGACCTGGACGCGGCGACGGACACCTTCCTGGAGGTGATCGCCGCCCACCCGGACAAGATCGACGGCATCAAGGTCTCCCTGCTGGACGCGCAGCGCGAGGTCGACCTGCGCCGCCGCCTCCCGGACGGCGTGCGCTGCTACACGGGCGACGACTTCAACTACCCCGAGCTGATCGCGGGCGACGAGCAGGGCTTCAGCCACGCGCTGCTCGGCATCTTCGACCCGCTCGGCCCACTCGCGGCCGAAGCGGTCCGCGTCCTGGACACGGGAGACGTGAAGGGGTTCCGCGAACTCCTGGACCCCACGGTCGAGTTGTCCCGTCATCTCTTCCAGAAGCCCACCCGCTTCTACAAGACGGGCGTGGTCTTCCTCGCCTGGCTGGCGGGCCACCAGGAGCACTTCACCATGGTGGGCGGCCTGCAGTCGGCGCGCTCACTCCCGCACTTCGCGCGGGCCTACGAACTCGCCGACCAGCTGGGCCTGTTCCCGAGCCCGGAGCTGGCGGAGGCCCGCATGAAGAACCTGCTCGCCCTGTACGGAGTGGCCCAGTGAGTACGGCACTTGAGCGTTTCAGCATCAACCAGATGACCGTGAAGCAGCTGTCGATGCCCGAACTGGTCGACGCCTGCCTTGAGTTGGGTGTCCCGGGCGTCGGCCTGTGGCGCGAGCCCGTCCAGTCGTACGGCGTCGAGGCCACCGCGAAGCTGATCGGCGACGCGGGCCTGAGCGTCACCACCCTGTGCCGCGGCGGCTTCTTCACGGCGATCGACCCCGCCGAGCGCGCCCGCGCCCTGGACGACAACCGGGCGGCGATCGACGAGGCCGCGACGCTCGGCACGGACACCCTCGTCCTGGTCTCGGGCGGGCTGCCCGCCGGGTCGAAGGACCTGCACGGCGCGCGCGAGCGGATCGCCGACGCGCTGGGCGAGTTGGGCCCGTACGCGGCGCAGAGGGGCGTACGCCTGGCCATCGAACCGCTGCACCCGATGTACGCCGCCGACCGCTGCGTCGTGTCGACCCTCGCCCAGGCCCTGGACCTCGCGGAACGCTTCCCCGCGGACCAGGTGGGCGTCGCCGTCGACACGTACCACATCTGGTGGGACGACACGGCTCCCGCTCAGATCGCCCGCGCGGGCGCCGGCGGTCGCATCCACACCTTCCAACTCGCCGACTGGACCACCCCGTTGCCCGAGGGCGTCCTCAACGGACGCGGCCAGATCGGCGACGGTTCGATCGACATGCGCGAGTGGAAGGCGTATGTGGAGGCGGCCGGGTACGACGGGCCGATCGAGGTGGAACTCTTCAACGACGCGCTGTGGGCCCGGGACGGACGCGAGGTCCTCGCGGAGACGGCGGCCCGGTTCGTGGAGCACACGGCCTGACGACACGGCACCTGCTGCGCGGCGGATGACGTAACACGGGAACAGCCCCTGTCCCCTGGCCGGTCGCCCTAGACTTCCGGTCATGGAGGGGGCCAACCTGGCGATCGCACTCGTCGGCTTGATTGCCACGGTGGCGGGCACGTACTTCGGCTGGATCGGGGTGCGGGGGCAGATACGTCGGCGCCGCGGCGCCGGCCGCGATCCCGCGCCCTCGCCCGCTCCCCCGCCGCCGGATCCGGGGGTCCCCTACGACGTCTTCGTGTCCTACGCCGACGCCGAGGCCCGTGCGGCGGAGCTGCTGGCCGGTGACCTCGGGCGGGCGGGCGCGTCGGTGTTCCTGGTGCGGTGGGTCGCGCCCGGGCTGCTCCCGCGGCTGGAGGCCGAGAACGCGCTGGCGAGCACGGCGCTGGGTGTGCTGCTGTTCGGCGTCGCGACCATGGACGACCGGGGGATCAAGGACGAGTACGCGGCGTTGCTCCAGCGCGCGCACGAGGGCGGGCTGCGGTTCGTACCGGCACGAACCGCGGACGTCGAGCTCCCGCTGTTCGCCGCGATCCGGCAACCGGTGGATCTGCGAGAGCCCGGCAGCCCGCGCTACGACGCCGAAGTCGCCCGCCTGGTGGAGATCGTGGACCGGCAGCGGCGACGGACGGGCGCCTGATGGTGGTCGCCCGGCCGTGGCGGCTGCCGCGGAGCACGGAGGTGCGCGAGGTGCACCGGGGCCGCTGCGGGCGGACCGTGCTGGCGCGGCTCGACGGCGAGGCGGATGCGCCCGGCGATCTCGTGGCGGTGCGCTACGTACCGGCGGCCCTGCTGATCCACCGGCCCCGGGCGGACGCCTTCCATGCGGACCTCCGACGGCTGACCGGACTCGCAGCGCCCGAAGCGGTCGCGTTCCGCCACTATGTGCACGCACCCCGCTTCGCTTCCGCGTACGCCCGGTGGGCCGGGGCGGTCGGCGGCGCCCTGGTGAGCGACGCGGTCGAGGGCAGCACCCTGGCGCGGGTGCTGGAGCAGCACGGCACCCTGCCCGCGCCCGCCGCGCTGACGGTCTTCCGGCGGACGCTGCGGGCGCTGGCCGCCGCGCACGACCGGGGGCTGGCGCACGGCGACGTACGGCCCGGCAAGGTGCTGGTGCACAGCGACGGGACCACGACGCTGACCGGGCTGGGGCTGGCCGCACTGACCACCGGCGCCGCCCCCGGACTGCGCGCCCCGGAACTCTGGCGCGGCGCCGCGACCGCGACGCCCGAGGCGGACGTGTACGCGGCCTGCTGCGTCCTGCACGTCTGCCTGACCGGCGAACTCCCCTTCACCGCGCCGCAGTTGTTCACCCTGATGGCCAGGCACAGCACGGCGCCCGTGCCGTCGACCGCGCTCCCCGAGCCGCTGCACGCGCTGTTCGCCGCCGGACTGGCCAAGGACCCGGCCCTGCGGCCACCCCCCGACGTGCTGTTGACAGGGCTGCGGCGGGCGGCGAAGAGGACACTCGGCCGGCACTGGGAGGAACGCGGCCGCGCGACCCTGGAAACACTCGCCGCACCCCTGGTGAAGGCCCTTCTCCCCGCACCCGGGTCGGCTCGCTGAGGGCCCTCCACACGAAGGTGTGCTGTTTGTGTGATGGACGGGCGGAAGCGGACCTTCCGCCCTTACCTTGGTCGCTCCCCGGAGGAGGTCCCAGCCGTTGAACGACGTCTTCGTCTCCTACGCGGCCGCCGACGCCGCCTGGGCCAGGACACTGGCCGAACACCTCGTCGGACACCGGCTGTCGGTGCACTTCGACCAGTGGAGCATCGAGCCGGGGCAGGTGGTGGTCCACGAGCAGGAGAGGGCCCTGCTCAGCTCCAGGAACGGGATCGCCGTGATCAGCCCGGCGTCCCTGCGCTCCGCGCCCGCGATGGACGAGTACGCGGCGCTGGCCACCGCGTCGGCCGCGAACGGTCTGCGCTTCGTACCGGTGCTGCTCGGGCACGTGCCCGCACCACCCTTCGCCGCCCACCGCGTCTGGCGGGACTTCAGCGACGCGAGGGGCCGGGCGTTCGCCGACAAGGTCGCCGAGCTCGCCGCCGTCATCGCGGGCCGGCCGCCCCCTGCCGGCGGCGCGCCCGATCCGGACAACACCCGGGCCGCGCACCCCGCTCCGCCCCGGCCGCTCACCCCACCGCGGAGACCCGCCTTCGTCGTCTGCTCCGCACCCGCGGACGCCGCGTTCGGCGGGCGGCTCGCCGAACAGTTGCGTACGGCGGGGCTGCCGGTCTGGTCGACGGACGATCTGCGGCCCGGGGACGCCCAGTTCTGGACGATCAGGCAGCAGCTGCGCCACGCCGTCGCCGTGGTCGTGGTGATGACCCCGCAGTCGCAGGACTCCGACGACGTCACCCGCATGATCCTGGAGGGCCAGGTGCACGGCCGGACCTTCGTCCCCGTCCTCCTCGACGGCGACGTCAACTACCACCTGGCCGCCACCTGGCACGTCGACGCCCGCGACGGCGCCCTGCTCGACGCCGCGGAACTGGACCTGCTGCGCGCCCTGCACCGGGACGTGACACGGGGCCGCCCGCCCCGCCTGCCCGAGCCCGGCGTCGGCTCCACCGCCCCCGTGGTGCGCATGACGCCCCCGGCCGCGCTGGAGCGGCTGCGCGCCCACCTCGCCGAGGACGAGTACGAGCACGCCGACCTGCTGACCACCCGGATCGTCCTGGAGACGGCCGGCCGGCTCACCGAGGGCTGGCTCGGCGAACGGCACGCGCGCGCACTGCCGTTGGACGTGCTGGCCGGCATCGACGCGCTGTGGACCGCCCGCTCCGAGGGCCGCCAGGGTTTCGGCCGCCAGCGCGCACTGGCCCCCGCGGACCGCGGCCGACGCGGCCCGCGCTTCGCCGAACTGGGCGCCGCGCTGGGCTGGCGCGACTCGGCCGATTCCCCCGTGCCCCGCCTCTACCGCGACTTCGTACAGCGCGCCGGGCCCGGCCGGCGCTCCGGGTTCTTCCCCACGCTGCGCGACCCGGGCCGCGAGAACGACCCCGACTGGTACGACCGTTGGAGTTCGACCGTGCCGGCGGTGCACGCACGGCTGCGAGAGTGGAGAAGCGACCCATGCTGCTGACCCTGTTCGTGTTGTTCGTCCTGCTCGGGGCCGCCACGTGGGCGGGCTGGTCGGGCCGCGTAGTGGTGCCCGCCGACCATGTCGGCATCGTCACCCGGCGGTTCGGCCCCGCGCACCCCGACTCCGCGTTCAAGGAGGTCAACCCGGACAACGCCCGCGGGGTCCACGCCCGCACGCTGCTCCCCGGCGGCTTCCACTGGCTCACCCCGGTGCTGCACTCGGTGGAGTACGTGCCCAGGGTGCGCGTGCCCGCGGGAATGGTCGGCCTGGTCTCGGCGAAGGAGGGCCACACCCGGACCGAGGGCCGGACGCTGGGCCGTCACATCGACTGCGACAACTTCCAGAACGGCCGGGCCTTCCTGCTCGGCGGCGGCGAGCAGGGCGTACAGGTGACGACCCTCAGCGGCGGGCAGTCGTACTACGTCAACACCCGGCTGTTCGACGTCGCGATGGTGCCGCGTGTCTACGTCCCTCCGGGCACGGTCGGCCTCGTCCAGGCGAAGGCGGGTGCCGTGCGCCCGCCCGACCGGCGGTTCGGCCGGCATGTCGAGTGCAACAGCTTCCAGAACGGTGAGGCGTTCCTGCTCGGCGGCGGCGAACAGGGCCGTCAGCTCGCCATCCTCGGCGGCGGGGCGTACTACGACATCAACCCCGAGCTGTTCGACGTGATCACGGTCGACAACGTGGCGGCCTCCCGCGACGGGCTGACCGAGGCCCACCTCCAGGAGGTCTCCATCGAGGAGGGGTGCACCGGGGTCGTCATCACGCTGGACGGGGCGGAGCCGCAGCAGGGTGCCACGGGCACGGTGGCACCGCGGGTGAACGGGCACAGCAGCTTCCGCCGGCCGTGGGAGTTCCTCAGGAACGGCGGGCAGCGGGGCGTCCAGGAGGAAACGCTGGGCGAGGGCACCAGCTATCCGCTCAACCCCTGGTTCGTCCGGGTGATCCGGATCCCCACCCGGGTGCTCATCCTCAAGTGGCACAACAAGCAGGACTCCGAGGCCGACAACTACGACGCGGACCTCGGGCAGATCACCGTCAGCGTCCAGGGCTTCGACCTGGACGTCGACCTCTCGCAGAACCTGCAGATTCCGCCCGCTGTGGCGCCGCGTCTGGTCAGCCAGTTCGGCGGCGTCCGCACCTCGGGTCTGGGCGGCCTCGTCGACGACCCGGCCCCGATGAAGCGGTTCGTCAGGGACGTCCTCGGGGTCACGGTCGCGGGCTACTTCGCCGAGATCGCCGTGACGGCCTCGGTACTGGAGTTCCTCGGCAGGTACCAGGACATCCGCAAGGACCTCACCGACAAGGTCAAGCACGCGCTGGAGGAGACCGGCGTACAGGTCCTGCGGACCAGTCTCGGCAGGTTCATCCCGAGGAACCCCGCCCTGCTCACCGCGTTCCAGGAGCAGTTCAAGGACGAGATGCGCGACGGCAGGCTCGAAGCGGGCGTACGGCACGCCGAACTGAGCGACAAGATCGACGCGTTGGAGGTACGGGCGGAGATCCGGCGCTTCGGCCTGGAGCTCAAGACCGAGGTGAAACTCCTGGGTCCGGAGAACGTCACGATGATCCGCATCGTCGGCGAGTTCGCCAAGTTCGACGTCCCCGAGTACATCAGCGGCGGCGGCGACATCTCGGCCTACCTCCAGACGCTCCCGCTCCCCGCCATGCAGGACCTTCTCGCCCGGGTCCACGACATGCGCCGCGCCCAGCAACTCGGCGTGGGACCGGACCGGCAGCAACTGACGAAGAGCGAGGAACACCAGGTCGAGCAGGACACCTCGACCACCGCGGGCGACACCGAGGGCTGAGGCCGGGCGAGCGGAGGCACACCCGGCCGGCCCCGACGTCACACCGCGCGGGCCAGGAAGCCGGCCACCCGCTCCTCCAGCCGCTCCCGGCACTGCGGCCACTCCTCCTGCGTGATCGAGAAGATCGCGGAGTCACGGAGGCGGCCGTCCTCGCCCGGTGCCCAGGAGCGGGACCAGTTCCTCAGTACGCCCTCGAAGCGGGCGCCCGTGCTCAGGATGGCGGCGCGGGAGCGGGCGTTGCGGGCGTCGGTCTTCAGGTCGACCCGCGAGACGTTCCACTCCTCGAAGGCGTGGCGGAAGAGGAGGAGCTTGGCTTCGGCGTTCAGGCCGGTCCCCTGGGCCGACCCGGCGAGCCAGGTGAACCCGACCTCGATGGCGTCGAGTCGGTCGTCCGACAGCCAGGAGCGCGGCTCCCAGAAGGACGTGGCACCGATCGCCCGGCCCGAGGCGAGGGACACCTGGGCGTACGGAGCCAGCTTCCCGGCCGCCGCCCGGGCGAGCTGCGCGTCGATGTAACCGCCGACCTCGTCCACCCTCGGCACCCAGGTGAACGCGTACGTGTCGCGGTCCTCCTCCGCCGCCAGGGCCAGGTCGGCCGCGTGGCGGTGGTCGAGCGGCTCCAGGCGCACGAGCGCGCCCTCCAGAACCGGCCCCTCCAGCTTGAAACTCACTGTCCGATGTCCCTTCGCAGCTCCGCGAACGCCTCGTGGAAACCCGGGAAAGTCTTCCGTACGCAGCCGGGGTCGTCGAACGAAATACCGGGCGTCCGCAGGCCGGTGACCGCGAAGGACATGACGATGCGGTGGTCGCCGTAGGTCTTGATCTCCGCACCCGCCGGGAGGGCGGCGCCCGGGCGGATCTCGATCCAGTCGGGGCCCGTCGCCACCTCGACGCCCAGCCGGCGGAGGTTCTGCGCGCAGGCCTCCAGGCGGTCGCACTCCTTCACGCGTGTGTTGGCGACGTCCTCGATGCGGACCGGGCCGTCGGCGAAGGGGGCGATCGCCGCGATGGTCGGCATGGTGTCCGAGATGTCCCGCATGTTGACCGTGACGCCGCGCAGCCCGCCCGTTCCCGCCACCGTCGTGCGGTCGGCGCCGATCTCCACCCGCGCGCCCATGCGGCGCAGTACGTCGACGAAGCCCAGGTCGCCCTGGAGAGCGCCGGTGCCGAGGCCCGGGACGGTGACCTCACCGCCGGTCAGCGCGGCCGCGGCGAAGAAGTAGCTCGCGGTGGAGGCGTCCGGTTCGACCGCGTACGTCGTGGCCGTGTAGCCGCCGGGGGCGACGAGGTAGGTGGCTCCGTCGCGGCGTACGTCCGCGCCGAAGGTCCGCATCATCGCGAGGGTGATCTCGACGTACGGCTGCGACACGAGGTCGGTCACCGTGATCCGCAGGCCCTTCCGCGTCAGCGGCCCGAGCAGCAGCAGCGCCGTCAGGTACTGGGAGGACTGGCCCGCGTCCAGGACCACGTCGCCGCCCTCGACGCCCGCCGCCTCGATGCGGAGCGGATGGTGGCCCTCCGCCTCCTCGTGCCGCAGGTCCACGCCCAGGTCGCGCAGGGCCCGGGTGAGCGGGAGCAGGGGGCGGCGGCGCATCTGGGCGGAGGCGTCGAAGCGGTAGCTGCCGTGGCCGGCGGCGGCGAGGGCCGGCAGGAATCGGGCGGTGGTGGCGCCGTCACGGCAGTAGACCTCCGCGTCCGTCACGGCGGGGCCCTGCGGTCGGCCGTCGATCTGCCAGGCGTCCGGGGTGCGGCCGACGCGGTAGCCGAGCGTGCGCAGGCCCTCGGCGAACCCTTCCGAGTCGTCGGAGCGGAGGGGACGGGTCAGGGTGGTGACCCCGTCGGCCGCCGCGGCGAGGAAGAGGGCGCGGGCGGTGATGGACTTGGAACCCGGAATGTCGACTACGGCCATGCGGTCATGCTGGCTCGCTGAACTGCTCCTTCGCTGGAGCGTCCGCCCAGTGGACGCGGGCGGGACGGAGCCCGGGCGTCCTCCGGTGCTCGCGGGCGGGCGGAGCCCGGGTGTCCTCCGGTGCGCGCGGCCGAGCGGCCCAGGAGCCCCCTGCGTCGCCCCCGCCCCAACTTCCGGAGTTGCCCCGAATCCGGGAACCCGGACCCGTACCCCTTCGTCCAACCAGCATGCTGTCGGATGAGTCTGCGCAGTGCGGTGTCGGCTTCGCTGCTGGCTGCGATCGCTGACCTACCCTCTCCGCCGCCTGCGGCCGGCAGCACGCCGTCACCGGCGCGCCCCCCTCCAACAGCGCCGGTGACGGCCCCTTCCCACGTTTTCGCGTGTTCCTGTGCACACTCTTGACTGGCAGAAACTTCCCGGATATTCGTGACTCCTCGGAAGTTTCCTTCATAGCCGTTCATCGCCGTTCATGCAGTCCTCCGGAAGGAGCGCACGTGCACGAGAGCAGCACGGGAAGCACCGCAAGTCCCTCCAGACGTACCCTTCTCGCCGCCACCGCGGGGGTCACGGCCGCCCTGGCCGTGAGCACGACCCCGGCGGCCCACGCCGCCGAGCCCCACCCCGCCGAACCCCGCGACGACACCGCCCTGCGCGCCCTCATCTCCCGTATGACCCTGGAAGAGAAGGTCGGCCAGCTCTTCGTGATGCGCGTCTACGGCCACTCGGCCACCGCGCCGGACCAGGCCGACATCGACGCGAACCTCAGCGAGATCGGAGTCAGGACGGCGGCCGAGCTGGTCGCCAAGTACCGCGTCGGCGGGATCATCTACTTCACCTGGGCGCACAACACGCGCACCCCGCACCAGATCGCGGACCTGTCCAACGGCATCCAGAAGGCGTCCCTGGACCTGCCCCGCGGTCTGCCGGTGCTCATCTCCACCGACCAGGAGCACGGGATAGTCGCGCGCGTGGGAAAGCCCGCCACGCTGTTCCCCGGCGCGATGGCCGTCGGCGCGGGCGGCTCCCGCTCCGCCGCCCACGCGCTCGGCCGTATCTCCGGGGTCGAACTGCGCGCGATCGGCATCCGGCAGGACTACTCCCCGGTCGCCGACGTGAACGTCAACCCGGCGAACCCGGTCATCGGCGTCCGCTCCTTCGGCGCCGACCCGGACGCGGTGGCCGGGCTGGTGGCAGCGGAGGTGAAGGGGTATCAGGAGTCCGGGGTGGCGGCCACCGCCAAGCACTTCCCGGGGCACGGGGACACCGCCGTCGACAGCCACTTCGGTTTCCCGGTCATCACGCACAGCCGGGAGGTGTGGCAGAGCCTCGACGCGGTGCCGTTCCGGGCGGCCGTCCGCGCGGGCATCGACTCGATCATGACCGCGCACATCATGGTCCCGGCCCTCGACGACTCCGGCGACCCGGCGACCCTCTCGCACCCGATCCTCACCGGCATCCTGCGCGGCGAGCTCGGCTACGACGGGGTCGTGGTGACGGACTCCCTCGGCATGGAGGGCGTACGCCAGAAGTACGGCGACGACCGCGTGCCCGTCCTCGCGCTGAAGGCCGGCGTCGACCAGCTCCTCAACCCGCCGTCCCTGGACATCGCCTGGAACGCAGTGCTGAACGCGGTCCGCGGCGGTGAGCTGACCGAGGCCCGGCTCGACGAGTCGATCCTGCGTGTCCTGCGGCTGAAGGCGAAGCTGAACCTGCTCGACGACCCTTACGTCAGCGCGCGCGGCGTCGACCGCAAGGTCGGCACCGCGGCGCACCGCAAGGCGGCCGACGCGATCGCCGACGGCACCACCACGCTCCTGCTCAACCACGGGCACTTGCTGCCGCTCTCCCGTCGTACGCACAGGAACGTGCTGGTCGTGGGAGCCGATCCGGCCTCCCCCTCCGGCACGGACGGACCGCCGACGACCGTGCTCGCCGCCGCCCTCACCGAGGTGGGCTTCGCGGCGAGTGCCCTGTCCACCGGCACGGCACCCTCGGCGGCGACGATCGCGCGTGCGGTGACGGCGGCGCGGGACGCGGACGCGGTGGTCGTCGCGACGTACAACGTGACGGCGAGCAGTTCCCAGAAGTCCCTGGTCACCCAGCTGGTCGCGACCGGCGTCCCGGTCGTCGCCGTCGCCGTCCGCAACCCGTACGACGTGGCCCAGCTCCAGGACGTGGGAGCCTTCCTGGCGTCCTACTCCTGGACGGACGTCGAACTGCGTGCGGCGGCCCGGGTGATCGCGGGCAGGGTGGCGCCCGGAGGCAGACTGCCGGTGGCGGTGCAGCGGGCGGACGATCCGGCGCAGGTGCTGTATCCGATCGGGTACGGCCTGTCGTACTAGCGGCGCAGGGGCCGGAGACGTACGAGGGGTACGCCGTGCCCCCCGTACGCCCCACCCAAGAGACGCAAAGCCCCCCGCACGTCTGGCGTGGGCCCGCGGTGGCGGGTCACGCTGGGCGGAGGTACCGGGGGGATGGTCATGTCAGCCACGCGAGTCATGTGCGTCATGCGTGCCGTGCCGGGCGCGCTGGTGGCGCTCGCGCTGGTCGCGGTGGCCCTCACCGGCTGCCAGAGCGGCTCCGGTTCGGGGGACGGCAGACTCGACGGCAAGGAGTCCACAGCGACGCGTCCGAGCGGCTACGGGACCGTGTTCCTCGACGTCAGGGAGTGCAGCTCCTTCGGGAAGACGAGTTTCACCGAGGTGCCGTGCACCAGCGAGCGCGCGGCTGCCCGGGTCGTCGCCCGCTACGACGGCGAGGTCGCCCAGGGCCCGTCCTGCCCGCCCACCACCGACTTCGTGCTGCACATCAGCGAGACGAGACCGTCGTCCGACGAGGACGGCGACGGCGCGGTCCCGCAGGGCTACGCCTGTATGCGCAACCTCGAACCCCCGCACCCCGGCGACCCGGGCGGCGGCGGAGGCCCCCGCACGATCGTCGGCGACTGCGTCTACGGCGCGGGCCGCGGGCAGGTCCGCGAGACGGCGTGCGACGGCTCGGGCCGCAAGCCGCCCGAGTACAAGGTGACCTCCGCGGTCACCGCCCGCTCCCGGTGCCCGGCCTCCACCGCGCTCTACGTCCAGCTCGGCGGCACCGAGCCGGTGGGCTGCGCCCGCCCGGTGTAGTCAACGGACGGGCGCAGCAACGCGGTTGGTGCTACGGCCGCAGCGCGGGCTCGCGCTCCACGTCGTGCCGGTCCAGCTTCGCGTCGTACTTCGCCAGCGGCCTGGCCGCCGACGGGTTCGCCTGGACCGTGGCGGAGGCGACGCCCGCCCACTCCAGGATGCGGGCGGTGGCGAGCGCCTTCTCGTCGTCGACGAGTCCGGCGACGCGGGCGCCGTGGTTGGAGCCCGGCGCGGTGAAGACGTACGCGTCGTGCGCGCCCGCCCCGAACCGGAAGCGCTCGGCGCCCCACGGGTCGTTCTGGCCGTACACGTAGAGCATGTGGTCGGCGTGGTGGCGGACCCAGGTGTCGACGTCACGCATCACCCACGGCTGGAACTTCGTCGGGATGGAGCGCGGGACGAAGTTGCGCGGCGGCTGGTAGCCGTAGCGGATGTACTTCTTCTCGATGTGCGGGAAGTGGATCGTGGGCGCTCCGAGCTGTGTGGCCGCCTGGTAGTAGTACGGCGTGTAGTCGGCGAGGCCCTGGTCGGTGTAGGCGGAGAACCCGGAGATCGTGTCGACGGAGTCCCAGATCGCGTCGTCCGTGGCGTGCGCGGCGTCGGCCGGGATCGTGTCGCAGTCGGAGAGCAGGCTGTACTGCCAAAAGCCCCACACGTAGTCGAGGACGACGGCCTCGTACGCCTTGTCGAGGCTGCCGGTCGTGGTGAAGGTGTAGCCGTTGTCGGCGGCGTACGCCGCGTACTTCTTCTCCAGCGGCGCACGTCGCACGAGGGCCTCGCGCTGGACGGCGTTCAGCTTGTCGCGGCACTCCTTGGTGCCCACGTGTCCGAAGAAGCGGTCGTAGGCGGAGTCCTCGTTGTTCACCACGTCGTTGGGGGCGACGTACGCGACGACGCCGTCCATGTCGCGCGGGTGGAAGCGCTCGTAGTAGGTGGCGGTCATGCCGCCCTTCGAGCCGCCGGTGGACAGCCACTTCTGGCCATAGATCGGCTTGAGGGCCTTGAAGATACGGTGCTGGTCGCTCGCCGCCTGCCAGATGTCGAGCTTGGTCCAGTCGGCCGGCTCGGGCCGGGACGGAGTGAAGAAGCGGTACTCCATCGAGATCTGGTTGCCGTCCACGATCTGGGTCGGCTCGCGGCGGCTGGGTGTCGTGGAGACGCTGTAGCCGCCGGTGTAGAAGACCGTCGGGCGGGAGGTGTCCTTGTGCAGCACGGTGATGCGCTGCTGGAACGTACCGGCGGACGGGTGCCGGTGGTCGACCGGCTGGGTGTAGTTGAGGACGAAGAAGCGGTAGCCGGTGTACGGCTTCTCCTCGATCAGGCTCATGCCCGGTATCGCGAGGAGCCGGTCCTTGATGTCGGTGTCGGCCGAGGCCGCGGTACCCGTGGCCTCCGGCTGGGCGGCGGTGGCCGCCCCGGCCGTGCTCAGCGTGCCTATGAGCACCGTGAGCGCGAGCAGCCATCTGAGCGCCTTGCGCATGCACACTCCCCTGGGTTTACGCAGATGTCCGCCGGAACCTAGCGGAGCAACCGGCGTGACACCAGAGGAGTTTGGGTAAACCCTGTGAGAGAGCTGAGCGCCCCCTAGCAGAGAATCCAGCCCGAGCTGACCTTGCTCGACCCGACCGCGCCCTTGATCCACACGCAGCGGTGTCCGGCGTGCACGGTGATCGGGCCGGCGTGATGGAGGAAGCGCCCCGCGTTCACGACCGGGCGGTTGCCGCGGGCCTGCACGCTGACGGACATCCACTTCCGGGCGCCCCCCGACTTGGGGAAGGTCACGGCGCAGACGTATCCGCGGTTCTTGTAGACCTGCACGGAGCCGGAGGCGAAGGTCAGCGTACGGACCTTGTGCCCCGAGCAGTACGAGGCCGCGTGCGCGCTGCCCGGCATCGCGAGCGTGAGCAGCCCGGAGGCGGCGAGCACGGCCATGCCGAGCGCCACCCGTCGCCGTATCGCACCACTGTCCACTGTCGTCCCTCCCGCTGCAGTCAGCGTACTGATGTACGGACGCCGGACGTACATCGGATGGTTGCGTCGGGGGGACGCGGAAGTTTTTCCGGATTTGGGGCAACCTTGCCGGTTTACCCGTTGTCCAACGGGTCGGAAACGGAAAGGTGGTAGCCCATGTCCCGCATGGTTCGCTCACGCATGGTTCCCTCACGTACGGCCGGCCGCGTGCTCGTCGCCGCGGCGCTGCTCACCGCGGCCGGGGCCTCGGTGCCCGCCGTCGCCGGCACCGCTTCTCCGCCGCCGGCGCGCAGCGGCAGCAACGGCCCGGCGTACGACCGCGTCGCCAACTTCTACGGCGCCTACATCGACGCGGTGAACGACGAGGGGTCCGGCCGCTTCAGCACGCAGCTGCGCAGCTTCTACCTGACCTCGAACCTGCGCTCGCGCCTCGCCTCCTGGGAGAAGCACGAGCACGCCGACGGCGTCCTGCGCGCCCAGGACGTGCCGCGCGCCTGGAAGGTGACAGCGGGCGACAGCGGCATGGGGCACACCTGGTCGACGGTCCGGCTGACCTGGGGCTCCGCCCAGCACCCGACGTACAGCTATCTGACGGTGCAGTCGGATCTCGCGACGCAGAAGATCTCCGACATCAAGCAGAAGAGCTGACGCCGGCCCGCCTCACGCAGCAGCGGCCTCGGCCTCGCCGACAAACGTCCGCCACAACCCCGCGTACAGCCCGCCCGATGCCAGCAACTCCGCATGCGTACCGTCCTCCGCGACCCGCCCGCGATCCATGACCACGACGCGGTCCGCGCGGGCGGCCGTGGTCAGGCGGTGGGCGACGACCAGGGTGGTGCGGCGGCCGGCGATGCGGTCGGTGGCCTGGTTGACCAGGGCTTCGGTCGCGAGGTCGAGGGCTGCGGTGGCCTCGTCGAGCAGGAGGATGTCCGGGTCGACGAGTTCGGCGCGGGCCAGGGCGATCAACTGGCGTTGTCCGGCGGAGAGGTTGCGGCCGCGCTCGGCGACCTCGTGGAGGTAGCCGCCGTCGAGCGTGGCGATCATGTCGTGCGCGCCGACCGCGCGGGCCGCCGCCTCCACCTCGGCGTCACTCGCGTCGGGGCGGCCGTAGGCGATGGCGTCCCGGACGGTCCCCTGGAAGAGGTACGCCTCCTGGGGGACCACACCGAGCCGGTGACGGTAGGCGGTGAGGTCGAGCGAGCGCAGGTCCGTGCCGTCGACCGTCACCCGGCCGCCCGTCGGGTCGTAGAACCGCGCGACCAGCTTCACCAGCGTCGACTTGCCCGCGCCCGTCTCGCCGACGAAGGCGACGGTCTGCCCGGCCGGGATGGTCAACGCGACCTGGCTCAGGGCCTCTTCGTCACCGGCGTACGCGAAGTCGACGTCCTCGAAGGCGATCTCGCCGCGCAGGGACGGCACTTCAAGGGGCTCGGCGGTGGTCTTCGTCGACGTCGGCTCCTGGAGCAGCTCCTGGATCCGGCCCAGCGAGACGGTCGCCTGCTGGTAGCCGTCGAAGACCTGCGAGAGCTGCTGCACGGGGGCGAAGAACAGGTCGATGTAGAGGAGGTAGGCGACGAGCGCGCCCGTCGTCAGCGTGCCCGCGTCGACGCGGTGGGCGCCGACCATCAGCACGGCGGCCGCGGCCACCGACGACAGCAGCTGCACGAACGGGAAGTACACGGAGATCAGCCACTGCCCGCGGATACGGGCCTCACGGTAGCTCGCGCTGCCGTCCGTGAACCGCTGCCCGCTGGAGCCCTCGCGCCGGAACGCCTGGAGGATGCGCAGCCCGGACACCGACTCCTGGAGCTCGGCGTTGACCACCGCCACGCGCTCGCGGGCGAGTTCGTACGCCTTCACGCTCGCCCGGCGGAAGAAGAACGTGCCGATGACCAGCGGCGGCAGCGTCGCGAAGACGACCAGCGCCAGTTGCAGGTCGATCACCAGCAGGGCGCCCATGATGCCGAAGAAGGTGACGACGGAGACGAACGCGGTGACGAGACCGGTCTGCAGGAACGTCGACAGCGCGTCCACGTCCGTGGTCATCCGGGTCATGATGCGCCCGGTCAACTCCCGCTCGTAGTAGTCGAGTCCGAGGCGCTGGAGCTGCGCGAAGATCTTCAGGCGGAGTGCGTACAGCACCCGCTCGCCGGTACGGCCGGTCATCCGCGTCTCGCCGATCTGCGCCACCCACTGGACGAGCACCGCGACCAGACCGAGCGCGGCCGCGGCCCACACGGCGCCGAGCGCGAGCTGCGAGACACCCTTGTCGATGCCGTGCCGGATCAGGACGGGCAGCAGCAGGCCCATGCCCGCGTCCACGGCGACGAGCCCGAGGCTCACCAGGAGCGGCAGCCCGAAGCCGCGCAGCAGGCGCCTGAGGCCGTACGACTCCTCGGCTGTGACGGCACGTGCCTCGTCGATGCCGGGGACGTCGGTCGCCGGGGGCAACGCCTCGACCTGGGCGAGGAGTTCGGGTGTGGCGGGCATCCCGGCGAGCGCGATGTCCTTCGGCTCGCGGTCGCCGGTCCACAGCCGGGGCGTGACGCCCCGCTCGGCGTCGAACTCGGCGTCCAGCTCGTCCCGTACGGAGGTGTCCTCCGGCGGGCAGGCGGGCTGTTCGTGGCCGGGCGAGACGCCGCCCAGCTCATCGGGGTCGGTCAGCAGCCGGCGGTAGAGCGGGGAGCGCGCCTGGAGTTCGTCGTGGGTGCCGATGTCGGCGAGGCGACCGGCGTCGAGGACGGCGATGCGGTCGGCGAGGTTGAGGGTGGAGCGGCGGTGGGCGATGAGGAGGGTCGTGCGGCCCTCCATGACGTGCGTGAGCGCCTCGTGGATCTCGTGCTCGACACGGGCGTCGACGGCGGAGGTGGCGTCGTCGAGGACGAGCAGGCGCGGGTCGGTGAGGATGGCGCGGGCGAGCGCGACGCGCTGGCGCTGGCCGCCGGAGAGGGTGAGGCCGTGCTCGCCGACCTTGGTGTCGTAGCCCTCGGGCAGCTCGGCGATGAAACGGTCCGCCTGGGCGGCGCGGGCGGCGGTCTCGATCTCCTCCTGTGTGGCGTCCGGGCGGCCGTAGGCGATGTTGCTGCGCACGGTGTCCGAGAAGAGGAACGAGTCCTCGGGCACCAGCCCGATCGCGGCGCGCAGCGACTCCTGCGTCAGCTCGCGCACATCGTGGCCGCCGATGAGGACGGCGCCGTGCGTCACGTCGTAGAAGCGCGGCAGCAGGAGGGAGACCGTCGACTTGCCGGAGCCGGAGGAGCCGACGACGGCGAGGGTCTCGCCGGGGCGGATCTCGAAGGAGAGCCCGTCCAGGACCGGGCTGAGCTTCCCGGAGGCGTCCTCGTAGCCGAAGGACACGTCGTCGAACTCGACGGTCGCGGGAGCGTCGGCGGGCAGGGCCTTCGTGCCGTCCTTGATCGACGGCTCGGTGTCGATCAGTTCGAGGACCCGCTCGGCGCCGGCCCGGGCCTGCTGGCCGACGGTCAGCACCACGGCGAGCATCCGGACGGGTCCGACGAGCTGCGCGAGATACGAGGAGAACGCGACGAACGTGCCGAGTGTGATCTGGCCCTTCACCGCGAGCCAGCCGCCGAGCGCGAGCATCGCGACCTGGCCGAGCGCGGGGACGGCCTGGAGGGCCGGGGTGTACTTGGAGTTCAGCCGGATCGTGCGCAGCCGCCCCGCGAAGAGCCGGCGCCCCACCTCCCGCAGCTTCCCGGTCTCCTGGTCCTCCTGCCCGAAGCCCTTCACCACGCGTACGCCGCTGACGGCGCCGTCGACCACACCGGCGACGGCGGCGGCCTGCGCCTGCGCGTACCAGGTGGCGGGGTGCAGCTTGGAGCGGCTGCGCTTGGCGACGAACCAGATGGCGGGGGCGACGGCGAGCGCGACGAGGGTGAGCGGGAGGGACAGCGCGGCCATGATGCCGAGCGAGATCAGGAACAGCAGCAGGTTGCCGATGGTCATCGGCAGCATGAAGAGCAGGCCCTGGATCAGCTGGAGGTCGCTGGTGGCGCGGCCGACGACCTGCCCGGTGGAGAGCTCGTCCTGCCGCTGCCCGTCGAGCCGCGTGATCGTCCGGTACATCTCCGTGCGCAGGTCGTGCTGGACGTCGAGGGCGAGGCGGCCGCCGTAGTAGCGGCGGATGTAGGTGAGGACGTAGACGATGACGGCGGCGCCTATCAGGGCGCCCGCCCAGGGGGCCATGCTGCGGGTGTGGTCGCCGACGACGTCGTCGATGATCACCTTGGTGATCAGCGGGACCAGCGCCATGACGGCCATGCCGGCCAGCGACGAGCCGAGGGCCAGGACGACGTCCTTCGGATACCGCCACGCGTACCCGGCGAGCCGACGCGCCCAGCCCTGCCGCTCCCCCTGCTGCGCTGCCACGCCGGTACCTTCCGTAGATCCTTGTCCGCCGGAAGGCATCAACGCTCGGAGCAGCGGATTTCATCCCCCCGCAACAAAAGGCGCAAGAGAGGGGCCCCTGTGCGAGGCCCCTCCGTGAAGCGCCGGGGAAGCCCGGTGTGCGGCGTCAGCCGGCCGCGGGCACCGCCGGCATCGACTCCTTGGGCGTGTCCGTCGGCACGTACCGCTGGATGGTCGCGCTGTTCGTGGCCGTCGTGGGCACCAGGTCCTTGTGGATGGCCTTGGCCACGTTCTGGATGGTGGTGACGCCGTAGCTCATGGTGCTGTTGCCGTGGGTGAGCACGCTGATCATGTAGTCGTGGCCGCCGCCGTTGAAGGTGCCGAGGCTGTGCACCCGCCAGCCGTGCGTGGAGCGCTGCAGCCAGCCGTTCTTGACGTGCACGGTCACGGACGAGGGCGCCCCGGCCGGCGTGCCCCAGCGCTGCGAGGAGGTGACCTGGTTCATCAGCTTGAGGATGTACGCGCGGGAGTTGTCGCTCAGCACGGTGTTGCCGGCGGTGACGAGCTTGAGCAGCTTCTGCTCGTCGGTGACGTTGATCTGGGTCAGGCCCCAGTAGCCGTCCGCGCCCGGCACGGTCCTGGTCATCGCCGCGGCGGTGAGGAAGCCCTTGATCTTCGTCATGCCGAGCTGCCGCCACAGGGCCGAGGTGGCGTCGTTGTCCGACTGCGTGATCATGGCCTTGGCGAGCGTGGTCTCGCGGTCGGTCAGGTAGCGGTTGTGCTTCTTGGCGTCCCACAGCAGCGTGGCGAGGACCGTGACCTTGACGACGCTCGCGGAGTCGTACGTCGAGGTGGCGCGCAGGGTGCAGGTCGTCTTGGTCGTGCGGTCGTAGAGGCCGACCGCGACGGTGCCCGAGCGGTTCGCCAGCGCCGCGGTGATGTCCCTCTGCAGCTTGGTGGCCAGGCCGGCCTGCGCGGAAGTGCAGGTGACCGTGGGCGTAGGCGCGGCGGCAGCCGGTGCGGCGGCCACCGCGAACGGCACGATCACGCCGGCCCCGAGGCTCGCTGCGAGCACACGGGTACCCCGGGATATCCGGTGAGTCATGAAGGCTTCCCATCCCCTTGAAGCGATACGAACGCGCCCCCGGCACGTTCGTCTCTTTCGACTCGCAAGGATGACCGAAAGTTGTACGACGGTTCCCATCGGGTGCCGCCGGGCGCCGCCGGGTGCGGTCTCTTACCCGGTTCTCACCCACCCACAGCCCGTTCCCAGGCAGGGCACAGCACGTACCCATCGCCCGCGGGCACGGTGCACCGGTGACATCTGCCACCGACCCACACCCCCAGGCCTCCGTGACCCCCGACCTCCCGCCGCCGGCGGTGACCGAGGCGCCACCGGACAAGGCCCCCCGCTGGTCGCTGCCCGCCCTGATCGCGATCCTGGCGCTCGCGGCGGCGCTGTACTCCTGGAACCTGTCGGGCTCCGGCCTGAACACCTTCTACAGCTCCGCCGTGTTCAGCGGCACGCAGAGCTGGAAGGCCTGGTTCTTCGGCTCGATCGACGCGGGCAACTTCCTCACCGTCGACAAGCCGCCGCTCGCTCTCATGGTCATGGGCCTGTCGTGCCGGATCCTCGGCTTCGGCACCTGGCAGATGATGGCGCCCATGGTCGTCGCCGCGCTCGGCACGATCTGGATCCTGCACTCCTCGGTGAAGCGGGTCTTCGGGCACGCGGCGGCCACCGTGGCCGCGCTGGTCCTCGCACTGACCCCGATCACGGTCGCCATCAACCGCGACAACAACCCCGACACCCTGCTCCTGCTGCTGATGGTGGGCGGTGCGGCCCTCGGGCTGCGCGCCACGCGTGACGGCAGGCTGCTGCCGCTGCTCGGCTCGGCGGTCTGCTTCGGGCTCGCGTTCAACACGAAGATGCTCCAGGGCTACATCGCGCTGCCCGCCGTCTTCGCGGTCTACCTGTACGCCTCCCGCCTCCCCCTGGTGAAGCGGATCGTGAACCTGCTGCTCGCGGGCGTCGCGCTGGCCGTCTCCAGCTTCTGGTGGGCGACGGCCGTGTCGCTGGTGCCCGCCGACGACCGGCCCTACATCGGCGGCTCGGAGGACGGCAGCGCCTGGAACCTGATCATGGGCTACAACGGCCTCGGCCGGGTCCTGGGCGGTGAGGGCAACGGCGGGGGCGGCGGCGGAGGCGGCGGCTTCTCCGGGACCGCCGGCCTCGGCCGGATGTTCAACGACATCCTCGGCGGCCAGATCTCCTGGCTGATCCCCTTCGCGGGCATCGCGCTCGTCGGCGGACTGGTGCTGGCCGGCCGCGCCCCGCGCACGGACCTCACCCGCGCCGCACTCGTCCTGTGGGGCGGCTGGACACTGCTGCACTACCTGACCTTCGCGATGGCCGAAGGCACGATGCACCCCTACTACACGACCGCGCTCGCCCCCGGCATCGCGGCGCTGTGCGGAGCCGGCGGTGTCATGCTGCTGCGCGCCTTCCGCGCCGACAAGCGGTGGGCGTGGGTGCTCCCCCTCGCCCTGGCGGTCACCGGCATCTGGTCCGTGGTCCTGCTGCGCCGGTCCTCCGACTGGAACAGCTGGCTGTGGCCGACGATCGCGGTGGTCATGGCGTCGGCGATCGCGGGCCTGCTCGTCTTCCGCTCCGCGGGCTCCGGCACCCGGGCGCGGCTGCTCGCGGCCTCCGTGGCCGCCGCGGTCCTCGCGTCGGTCGCCGGTCCGGCCGCGTACGCGGCGTCTTCGGTCTCCGGGTCGGGCGGCGGCATGGGCGGTTCGAACCCGACCGCCGGGCCCACCACCGGCGGCGGCATGGGCGGTCCCGGCGGGGGCGGCGGCCGGGGCGGCTTCGGCGGCGGGAACGCCGGCGGACCCGGAAACGGCGAGGCGCCCGGCGGCAACCAGCAGGGCGGCCAGACGGGTTCGGCTCCCGGCGGCGGTGCGCCCTCCGGCGCCCCGGGTGGCGGGAACGGTTCGTTCCCCGGTGGCGGTCAGCAGGGCGGCGGCGAGACCGGTACGCCCCCGACCGGGACCGGCGGCGACGCGGGCACCGGCGGCCGGCCCGGCGGCATGGGCGGTGGCGGTGGCGGCGGTGTGGGCGGCGGCGCGAGCACCGAGCTGATCGCGTACCTGAAGAAGCACCGGGACGGAGCCAAGTGGCTGCTCGCGGTGTCCAATTCGCAGTCCGCCGCGCAGCTCGTCCTGGCGAGCAAGGAGCCCGTCATCTCCATGTGGGGCTTCACCGGCTCCGACAAGGCGATGACCGTCGCCAAGCTCAAGGAGCTGGTGAAGAAGGGCGAACTCCACTACATCCAGGTCGGCGGCTCGGGCATGGGCGGCGGCGGCATGGGCGGCGGCAACAGCGTCAGCTCGGCGGTCACGGCCTGGGTCAAGAAGCACGGCACGGCGGTGAAGGAGAGCGCGTACAGCGGCAGTACGACATCGAACTCGTCGTCCGCGTCCTCCGATTCGGCCTCGCAGAGCAGCCAGTCGACGATCTACCGCTTGGACGCGTCGGACGCCGGCTGACACAGCCGCCGCCGAACGGCCCTGCAGAACGGCCCCTGACCGACCGGTCAGGGGCCGTTCCGGCAGGTCAACTCGCGTAGACAAGGGGCAAATTGTCGGGCCAGGTCACCTGATCGACATGTTGAGTTTATTTACAGGGGCTCATGTCCATGTCACGCTCCCGTTTGCCCGCTCCATTCAACACGCGTAGATCGGACACCCCCACATGCCCGTGAGATCCATACGCCGCTGGAAGTCGGTCGCGCTGACCGTCTCGGCCGTGCTGGTCGGCCTCGCCGCTCCGGCACTGACCGCATCCCCCGCTGCGGCCACGACGACCTCGTACGACTCGACGTACTACAAGAACGCGGTCGGCAAGACCGGCACGAGCCTCAAGTCCTCGCTGCACACGATCATCAGCAGCCAGACGAAGATCTCGTACTCCGCCGTCTGGAACGCGCTCAAGGTCACCGACCAGGACCCGAACAACAGCAGCAACGTGATCCTGCTGTACAGCGGCGTCTCGCGCAGCAAGTCCCTCAACGGCGGCGACGTCGGCGACTGGAACCGCGAGCACGTGTGGGCCAAGTCCCACGGCGACTTCGGCGAGGTGACCGGTCCCGGCACCGACCTGCACCACCTGCGCCCCGCGGACGTCACGGTCAACAGCATCCGCGGCAACCTGGACTTCGACAACGGCGGCAGCGCGGTCTCGGGCGGCGGCGGCAGCCTCAAGGACTCCGACTCCTTCGAGCCGCGCGACGCCGACAAGGGCGACGTGGCCCGCATGATCCTCTACATGGCGGTCCGCTACGACGGCGGCGACGGCTTCGCCGACCTGGAGCCCAACGAGCAGGTCAACAACGGCAGCAACCCGTACATCGGGAAGCTCTCCGTCCTCAAGGAGTGGAACGACGAGGACCCGCCGAGCGCCTTCGAGGAGAACCGCAACCAGGTCATCTACGACACCTACCAGCACAACCGCAACCCGTTCATCGACCACCCGGAGTGGGTCGACGCGATCTGGTAGGCCGAGCAGCGCATGCGACTGAACTCCCCGTCATGTACGGGGAGTTCAGCTGTTTCAGGTGCTCAGCCCAGATGCGTCGGCGCGAACATCCGCAGCAGCGCCGGAAGGACGACCACCGAGGGCCCCGGTGCCGCCAGCGCCTTCGCCAGGTCGGCCTCCAGGGCCGAAGGCGTCGTCCGCACCCCCGGCACCCCGAAGGACTCCGCGAGGGCCACGTAGTCCGGGCGGGCGAGTTCCGTGGCGGTGGCCTCGCCGAAGGTGTCGGTCATGTACTCGCGCAGGATGCCGTAGCCGCCGTCGTCGACGATCAGCCAGGTGACGTTCAGGTCGTACTGTCGGGCCGTCGCCAGCTCGGCGATCGAGTACAGGGCGCCGCCGTCACCGGAGACCGCGAGGACGGGCCGGGTCGGGTCGGCCGCCGCCGCGCCGAGCGCCGCCGGGAAGCCGTAGCCGAGGCCGCCCGCGCCCTGGGCGGAGTGCATGCGGTTGGGGCCCTTGGCGTCGAAGGCCGACCACGCCCAGTACGCCAGGATCGTCATGTCCCAGAAGGACGGGGAGTCGGACGGCAGCGCGCGGCGGACCGCCGCCAACACGTCCTGCTCCAGGGTGAGTTCCTGGGCCGCGATGCGCGCGCCGACCAGCGACAGCACGCTGCGGACGCGGTCCGCGGCCGTGTCGTCCGCGCGGGCGTCCACCGTCTCCAGCAGGGCCTGCAGTGCGAGCCGCGCGTCGGCGTGGATGCCCAGGGCCGGGTGGTTGGACTCCAGTTTGCCGAGGTCCGCCTCGATCTGGATGACGCGGCCGCGGGGTTTGAACGTGTGGTAGTTGGAGGAGAGTTCGCCGAGGCCGGAGCCGATGACGAGCAGGACGTCCGCGTCCTCCAGGAAGTCCGTCGTGTGGCGGTCCTCCAGCCAGGACTGCAGGGAGAGGGGGTGCTCCCAGGGGAAGGCACCCTTGCCGCCGGGGGTCGTGACGACGGGAGCGTTCAGCCGTTCGGCGAGCCGGCGGAGCTTGCCGGACGCGTCGGCCCGTACCACTCCGCCGCCCGCGATGATCGCCGGGCGGGCGGCCTTGGAGAGCAGGTCGGCGGCCACCGCGGTCAGTTCGGGGCGCGGGGGCAGCTCCTCGGGGAAGGCGTCGCCGCCCGTCACCACGGGGATCGACGTCTCGGCGAGCAGCACGTCCTGCGGGATCTCCACCCACACCGGTCCGTGCGGTGCCGAGAGCGCCGACTTCCAGGCCGCCTCGATCGCCGAGGGGATCTGGGACTGGGCGCGGACGGTGTGGACCGACTTGACCACTCCCCTGAACGAGGCCGCCTGGTCGGGGAGTTCGTGCAGATAGCCGTGGCGCCCGCCGCCCAGACCGGCCGTCGGGACCTGGCTGCTGATCGCCAGCACCGGCGCCGAGGCGGCCGCCGCCTCCTGGAGGGCGGCCAGCGAGGTCAGTGCCCCCGGCCCCGTCGACAGCAGCAGCGGGGCCGCCTCGCCGGTGATCCTGCCGTACGCGTCCGCCGCGAACCCCGCGTTGTTCTCGACGCGCAGGCCGACGTACCTCAGGTCCGAGCGGCGCAGCGCGTCGAACATGCCCAGCGCGTGCTGGCCGGGCAGGCCGAAGACGGTCGTCGCGCCGAGCCCGGCCAGGGTCTCCACGACCAGGTCTCCGCCGTTGCGGCCGGGGGGAGGGTTCAGCGCGGCCTCCGTCTGGGCGGCGGTCGGACGGAGCACCAGGTCGTGGTCGTGGGTCACTTCGCGCGCGCCTCAGCAATCTGACGGGACATGATCGTGGTCAGTTCGTACGCCGTGTGGGATGCCGCCACCGCCGTGATCTCCGCGTGATCGTACGCGGGGGCCACCTCGACGACGTCCGCCGAGACCAGGTTGCAGGACGCCAGCCCGCGCAGGATCTCCAGGAGTTCGCGGGAGGTCATGCCGCCGGCCTCGGGCGTACCGGTGCCGGGCGCGTGCGCCGGGTCGAGGCAGTCGATGTCGATGGAGATGTACAGCGGGCGGTCGCCGATGCGCTGGCGGAGCTGGTCGGCGACCTCGTCGGCGCCGCGGCGGTAGATGTCCGCCGAGGTGACGATGCCGAAGCCCATCTTCTCGTCGTCGGTGAGGTCCTGCTTGCCGTACAGCGGGCCGCGTGTGCCGACGTGCGAGAGGGCCGAGGTGTCGAGGATGCCCTCCTCGACGGCGCGGCGGAACGGCGTGCCGTGCGTGTACTCGGCGCCGAAGTACGTGTCCCAGGTGTCGAGGTGGGCGTCGAAGTGGAGCAGCGCGACCGGGCCGTGCTTCTTCGCGACCGAGCGCAGCAGCGGCAGCGCGATGGTGTGGTCGCCGCCGAGGGTCATCAACCGGGCGCCGGTGGCGAGCAGTTCGTCGGCGGCGGCCTCGACGGTCTCGACGGCCTCGTTGATGTTGAACGGGTTCGCCGCGATGTCACCCGCGTCGGCGACCTGGGCGAGCGCGAAGGGCGAGGCGTCCTGCGCCGGGTTGTACGGGCGCAGGAGCCGCGAGGCCTCCCGGATGGCGTTGCCGCCGAAGCGGGCCCCCGGCCGGTACGAGACGCCGGAGTCGAACGGAACGCCCACGACCGCGACATCGGCGGTGCCGACCTCGTCGAGGCGGGGCAGCCGGGCGAAGGTCGCGGGGCCGGCGTACCGCGGGATGCGGGACGAGTCGACGGGTCCGCGGGGCGTCTCGTTGCTGGTCATGGGGTGCTGCCTTCTTTCCTACGCCTCATCGCGTATGCACATCTATGCACTGCTTTGCACTTCTATAAAGCTGTATGGAGTTGTACGGAGTCATATGGGGTGACTGGGTACGACTCTACTGGTGAGCCGGGACCGGTTCGGACACAGGTTCGCAGGCGCCCCGGCCCGCGAGGCGCTCGCGCCAGGCCGCGAGGAGCGCCGGGTCCGTGGCCGGTGTGGCCAGGGAGACGGCGACGTACACCGCGAGCGAGGCCGCCAGCCCGTAGTACACGGGCTCGTTCGCGAGGATGCCGTAGCCCGCCATCAGACCGATGACGGCGAGACCGCCGACCACGACGGCGGCGAGCGCGCCCTGCGCGGTGCCGCGCTTCCACAGCAGGCCGCCGAGGATGGGGACGAGGAGTCCGCCGACGAGCAGGTTGTACGCGACGGTGAGCGCCTCGACCACGTTGTTGAGGGCGATCGCCGTACCGATCACCGCGATGCCCATGACCAGGATGAAGGCACGGTTGCCGCGCACCTCGTCGTGGTCGTCGTCGCCGCCACTGTCGCGGGACACGGCTCCCCGCAGCCGCGACCAGATGTCGTTGTTGGCGACGGTGGCACAGGCGATGAGCGCTCCGGAGGACGTCGACATCACGGCCGCGAGGGCGGCGGCGAGCACCAACCCCCTTACGCCGACCGGCAGTTCGTCCTTGACGATGGTCGCGAAGGCGGCGTCGGCGCTGGGCAGCTTCGGGTAGAGGACCTTGGCCGCCGTGCCGATGACGGCGCCGGCGAGGGCGTACACGAGGCAGTAGGTGCCCGCGACCGTGCCGCCCCACCTGGCCGTGGTGTCGCTGCGCGCGGTGAACACGCGCTGCCAGATGTCCTGCCCGATGAGCATGCCGAACGTGTAGATCAGCACATAGGTGAAGATCGTCTCGCCGCCGATGCCCAGCGGGTCGAAGTACGTGGTGGGCAGCTTGGCCTTCATCTCGCCGAAGCCGCCCGCCTTGACGACGGCGATGGGCAGCAGCAGGAGCAGCACCCCGATCGTCTTCACCACGAACTGCACCATGTCCGTCAGCGTGATCGACCACATGCCGCCGAGCGTCGAATAGGCGACGACGATCGAGCCGCCGAGGATGATCGCGAGCGTGCGGTTCATGTCGAAGAGGACGTCGAAGATCGTGGCGTACGCGATGGTGGACGTCACCGCGAGCATGAGGGTGTACGCCCACATGACGACGCCGGAGATGACCCCAGCCCGGCCTCCGTACCGCAGATCCAGCATCTCGGAGACGGTGTAGACCTTCAGACGGGCGATGCGGGCGGAGAAGAAGACGGACAGGGCGAGCAGCCCGAGGCCGATGGTGAAGACCATCCAGGCGCCGGACAGTCCGTACTGGTATCCGAGCCCGACACCGCCGATGGTGGACGCGCCGCCGAGGACGATCGCGGCCATGGTGCCGGAGTACATCGCGGGACCGAGGCGGCGGCCGGCCACCAGGAACTCGCTCTTGGACCTGGCGCGGCGCATGCCCCACCAGCCCATGGCCAGCATGCCGGCCAGATAGATGACGATCACTGCGTAGTCGACGGCCATGTCGGACCCTCCTTCGCGCACTCCCCGTGGCGGCTGATGGGCACTGACACTAGGTGGCCGGAAAGCGACTCTGAAGTGTACGTTTCATCCACTTGAACAGCTCGGGATGGAAGGAACGTCCACCATGCCGGAAGCATCCGCCTCACCAGTCCCTCAGGTCCCGCCCCTCCCCCCGGTTCCGCCGACGCCGCCCGTACGGATCGAGGCGCTGCTGGCCCGCGAGGACCTGGGCCTGCGCCGGATCGCGGGCCCCGTCGACCCCGACGCGGTGATCCACTGGGCGCACACGTCGGAGATGGCGGACCCGTACCCGTATCTGCTGGGCGGCGAGCTGCTGCTGACCGCGGGGGTGCACATCCCGGAGGCGGCCGGTTCGGGCACCTACTTCGACGACTACGTCTCCCGGATCGTCGAGGCGGGCGGCGCGGCCCTCGGCTTCGGCCTGGCGCCGGTCCACGACACGGTGCCGAGGGCGCTGGTGGTGGCCTGCGACGACCACGGGCTCCCGCTGCTGGAGGTGCCGCCCCGCACGACGTTCTCGGGCGTGGCCCGTGCCGTCTGGCAGCTCATGGCCCAGGCGCGGCACACGGAACTGCGCCGGGTGACGGAGGCCCAGCAGAGCCTGGCCGCGGCGGCGGCCCGCCCGGACCCGGTGTCCGCCGTGCTGCGGCAGCTCGCCCGGCGGGTGGGCGGCTGGTCGGTGCTCCACGGGCCGGACGGAGCGGAGCTGAGGCGGGCGGGCAAGGAACCCGGAGCGGGTGTGACCCGGTCACTGGCCGCGCTGGCGGGTGTCGTACGCCCCGAGGGGGGCCGAGGGCCCTCCTCCGCCACCGACACCGTCGACGGCACCCATCTCTCCGCCTACGCCCTCGGTGCCGGGCAGGGCTTCGTCCTCGGCGTCGCGGCCCCGCACCGCGACCCCGGTGACCACACCATCGCCTCCGTGGCGGCCGTCCTGCTCTCGCTGCTCACCGGGGAGCACCAGAGCGCGACGGGGGCGGCGCGTTCGTCGGCTCTCGTACGGCTGCTGCTGGGCGCCGCGCCCGAGGACGTGGCCCCGCTGCTGGGCGGCAGACGGTGGATCGTCGTGCACGCGCGGCCGGCCCGGGAAGGGGGCGGGCCCGCGCCGGACGCCGTCGCCGCGTCCGCGCTGGGTGCGGCGCTGGGTTCGGCGCTCGTCGACGCGGGCCGCGACGTCGTACGGGTCCTCGTCCCGGCCGAGCGGGAACCGGCGGCGCAGCCGGGCTGGACCCTCGGCGTGAGCACGGCGGTCAACCCGCGCGACTGGGCCGCCGCCGACACCCGGGCGGCCCGCGCGCTGGCCCGCGCCCGCGCCACCCGTTCGCCCCTGGTCCGGCACGGCGAACGACCCGCGCTCGCCGACCTCGTCCCGCCCGCCGAGGCCGAGGCCCACGCCCGCGCCCTCCTCGCCCCGCTGGCGGGGACCCCCGCCCTCCCCGAGACGCTGCGCACCTGGCTCTCCCTGCACGGCAGTTGGGACCGCACGGCGGTGGCACTGTCGGTGCACCGCAACACGGTCCGGCAGCGCATCGCGCGATGCGGTGCGCTGCTGGGGACGGACCTGGACGACCCGGATGTGCGGATGGAGTTGTGGTTCGCGTTGCGGGAGGGGTGAGGGTGAGGGGCATGTGACCGCCGCGGAGGGGGCGGGCGCGGCCCCATACCCCCACGTGACGCACATCCCAGGCTTCGGGACAGCGCCGCCTGCGGCGACCCGCACCGGCACAATGGGAACCATGCCGATATCCGGGATCCCCAGCCGCGCCGCGCTCGTCGACCACCTCGTACAGACGCGTATCGCGGGCGACGTGGCCACACCTCGCGAGAACAACCTCTCCCACTACCGCAAGCTCGCGAACGGCGACCGCAACTTCTGGCTCGGCCTGGAACTCGGCGACCGCTGGAAGGACGAACAGGACGTCCTCGCGGTGATGGCGGAGCGCTGCGGTGTGAACGACGACCCGGAGTACCGCTACGGACAGGACAGCATCGACCCCGATCTGACGGTCGACGCCCTGGAGCGGATGGCGGCCCGGCTGCGCAAGGCGGCCGCGGGCAAGGAGCGGGTGCTGTTCGCCACCGGTCACCCCGGCGGCCTCCTCGACGTGCACCGCGCCACGGCCGGGGCCCTGCGCGCGGCGGGCTGCGAGATCGTCGTGATCCCGGAGGGCCTGCAGACCGACGAGGGATACGTCGTCCAGTTCGCGGACGTGTCGGTCCTGGAGCATGGCGCCACGCTGTGGCACACCCACTCCGGCGAGCCGATGCGCCAGATCCTCACCGGCCTGGACCGCGAGGGCCGTCCGCTGCCCGACCTGGTCGTCGCCGACCACGGCTGGGCGGGCTGCGCGGGCCAGCTCGGCGTCGACTCCATGGGCTACGCAGACTGCAACGACCCGGCCCTCTTCCTCGCCGAGGCCGAGGGCACCGTACAGGTGACGGTCCCCCTCGACGACCACGTCAAGAGCCCCCGCTACTACGACCCGATGACGGCGTATCTGCTGGACGCGGCGGGGCTCGCCTAGGGGGTGCTTTGAAAGTCCTGTGCGGTGCCCGCGGTGTTCGGTGCGCGCCCTCGGCGTGCCGGACGAAGGCCCTCGTACTGGACGTACTTGGGGCTTCGGCCGGTGCGGCGAGGGTGCGTGCCGGGCGCCGTGGGTGCTGTGCGGGACTTTCAAAACACCCCCTGGATCCTGCTCGGCCGGACAGGCCTCAGATCCCGGCGATCGACCGCGGTGCCCGTTCGGTCCGTGCGAGCCCGCGCAGGACGTTCACCGTGCCGTGCCGTCGTACGGCCAGCCGTGCCAGCAGTTCCACCACCGGTGCGGTGACGTGCTCCGGGAAGTCGGGCCCCGGGAAGCCCGCGCTGTACGCCAAGTCGTCGGCGTGGACGACGAGTTCGAGCAACCGGGTGAGCAGGAGGTCGTCGAGGGCGAGGGACCAGTCGCCCCAGGACGGCATGCGGACAGGGCGTCCGGCGGGCACCTGCGGCAGTTGGTCCCGCAGTCGGCCGGCCGCTTCCCGGACACGCGCCGCGAGCCGCTCGGGCCCGTCGGCCGCGGTGGCCTCGCCGCCCTGCCGGATACGGACGTTGACCGCGTCGTCCACTCCGGCGTCCACCCAGGTCACCCGCGCGAGGTAGTACTCGCGCAGCGAGACCACCGGCTCCGTCGGCACGGGCTTCGCCAGCAGTTCCGGGAGGGCCGTCACCTGCCAGGAGAGGTGCCCGGCAAGGCCTCCGACACTGAAGTCCCGCAGCGCGCCGGGCTTCCCCCAGTCCGCGGCGACGGCGGGCTCGTCAAGCAGTACGGCGACTGTCTCCGCGGCCTCGGTGAACGCCTCCCGGATCCGTTCGCCCCGCCAGTTCCACGTCTCGTCCACCCCGGCCATGCCCGCCCCCTCGTGTCCAAGCTCCCGTGTCGGGATCCTCGCACGCGTAGCCCTCCACCCACTGGTCCACTTCACACAAAGTGGACCAAGGCCAAGGGTTGAGCCCCCCGTCGCCACGCATGCCTCGGCGTCGGGTCCAGGCACGCGCGGTTCACCGAGGAACGCGGACGACACCCTCCTGGATGACCGAAATGGCCAGCCGTCCGTCCTGCGTGTAGATCCGGGCCTGCCCGAGGCCGCGCCCGCCGGACGCGGACGGTGACTCCTGGTCGTACAGGAGCCACTCGTCGGCGCGGAAGGGCCGGTGGAACCACATCGCGTGGTCGAGCGAGGCGCCGACGACGTCGCCGGTGACCCAGCCGCCGCGGCCGTGCGCGAGGAGCACGGAGTCGAGGAGGGTCATGTCGGAGACGTACGTGGCGAGGCAGACGTGCAGCAGCGGGTCGTCGGCGAGCTTGCCGTTGGTGCGGAACCACACCTGGGAGTGGGGTTCGCGGGCCTCGCCGACCGTGCCGTACGGCGGCGCGTCGACGTAGCGCAGGTCGACGGCCTCGCGGGCTTCGAGGAGCCGCTCGGTGACGCCCGGGTCGGTGAAGAGGTGGGCGTAGCGCGGCAGCAGCTCGGCCGCGGTCGGGAGCGTCTCGGGGTCGGGCGCGGGCGGCATGTCCGCCTGGTGCTCCATGCCCTCCTCGTACGTCTGGAAGGACGCGGAGAGGTGGAAGATGGGCTGTCCGTGCTGGACGGCGACGACACGGCGCGTGGTGAAGGAGCGCCCGTCGCGGATGCGGTCCACCGAGTAGACGATGGGCGCGCCCGGGTCCCCGGCGCGCAGGAAGTACGCGTGCAGGGAGTGCGCGAGCCGGTCCTCGGGGACCGTGCGCCCGGCGGCGACCAGCGCCTGGGCCGCGACCTGGCCGCCGAAGACGCGGGGGACGACGGCGGAGCGGGACTCGCCGCGGAAGATGTCCCGCTCGATCTGCTCCAGGTCGAGCAGATCGAGCAGGGACTCAAGTGCCTGACTCATGCGTCAGTTGTACCGCGCAGTTGTTCCTGTGATCTTCCGTGGGCCTTACAGGCCCATGTCCTTCGCGATGATCGTCTTCATGATCTCGCTGGTGCCGCCGTAGATGCGGTTGACGCGGTTGTCCGCGTACAGGCGGGCGATCGGGTACTCGTTCATGAAGCCGTAGCCGCCGTGCAGCTGGAGGCAGCGGTCGATGACGCGGTGCGCGACCTCGGTGCAGAACAGCTTGGCGCTGGCGGCCTCGGCGGGAGTGAGCTCGCCGGCGTCGAGGGCCTCCAGGGCGCGGTCGGCGACGGCCTCGGCGGCGTCCACCTCGGCCTGGCAGGCGGCCAGCTCGAACTTGGTGTTCTGGAAGGACGCGACGGGCTTGCCGAAGACGGTGCGCTCCTGCACGTACTCCTTGGCGAACCGGACGGCGGCCTTGGCCTGCGCGTACGCGCCGAAGGCGATGCCCCAGCGCTCGGAGGCGAGGTTGTGGCCGAGGTAGTAGAAGCCCTTGTTCTCCTCGCCGAGGAGGTCCTCGACGGGGACCTTCACGTCGACGAACGCCAGCTCGGCGGTGTCGGAGGTCTTCAGGCCGAGCTTGTCGAGCTTGCGGCCGATGGAGTAGCCCTCGGACTTGGTGTCGACGGCGAAGAGGGAGATGCCGTGGCGGCGGTCATCGGCCGACGGGGCGTCGGTGCGGGCGCAGACGATGACCTTGTCGGCGTGCACGCCGCCGGTGATGAAGGTCTTGGAGCCGTTGAGGACGTAGTGCGTGCCGTCGTCGGACAGCTTCGCGGTGGTCTTCATGCCCGCGAGGTCGGAGCCGGTGCCCGGCTCGGTCATCGCGAGGGCCCACATCTCCTCGCCGGAGACGAACTTCGGCAGGAAGCGCTTCTTCTGCTCGTCGGTGGCGAGCATCTTGATGTACGGCAGGCCGAGCAGCACGTGCACGCCGGAGCCGCCGAACTGGACGCCCGCGCGGGCCGTCTCCTCGTACATCACGGCTTCGAACTTGTACGAGTCGATGCCGGCGCCGCCGAACTCCTCGTCGACGCGGATGCCGAAGACACCCAGCTCGGCGAGCTTGTAGTAGAAGTCGCGCGGCGCCTGGCCGGCTGCGAACCACTCGTCGTAGACCGGAACGACCTCGGCCTCGATGAAGGCGCGCAGGGTCTCCCGGAACGCCTCGTGATCCTCGTTGAACACCGTACGGCGCACCGTTACCTCCACCTGAGTCGTTCCGGGGTTATGTCTAAGCGCTTGCTCAGACAAAGGTTACCGGCCAGTCGCAACAGTCGTCCAGAGCAACCACCCCGAGACGCTCGTCACGCTCCGGCGGCCTCGAAGGCCCCACGGGCCATCCGGTGCAGCAGCTCGGCCGTGGCCGCGCGCCCGGGCAGCGAGCCGGGCCGCCCCAGGTGCGGTGTGGAGTTCAGCAGCCCGAAGACCGAGTGCACCGCCGAGCGGGCCGTGGGCTCGGCCAGGCCCGGATAGACCTCACGGACGACCTCCACCCACAGCTCGACGTACTGCCGCTGCAACTGCCGTACGAGCTTGCGGTCGCTGTCGCGCAGGCGGTCCAGCTCGCGGTCGTGCAGGGTGATCAGGGGGCGGTCGTCGAGCGCGAAGTCGATGTGCCCCTCGATGAGCGAGTCGAGGAGGCCCTCGGCGCCCCCCCGCGCCTCCGCGACCCGGCGCTTCCCGCCGGTCAGCAGCTGGCCGCTGATGCCGACCAGCAGCTCGGCGAGCATCGCGTCCTTGCCAGGGAAGTGCCGGTACAGACCGGGGCCGCTGATGCCGACGGCCGCCCCTATCTCGTCGACTCCTACGCCATGGAAGCCGCGCTCGGCGAAGAGCCGAGCGGCTTCCTTGAGGATCTGCTCGCGGCGGGTGGGGGCGTCGGTTCTCGTGGCCATGGAAGTAATTCTAGACAGGGAGGTTAGCGCTCGTTAACCTGGAGGAAACGCGTTAACGCTCATTAACATTTATGAGGGGACCGCAGGATGCACGAGGCACCGGAGCTCCACAGCGCGGCGGATCCCGCGTCGGAGGCCTGGCGGGCCAACGAGGCGGCACACCGGGCGCTGGGCGAGGAGCTGCGCGAGAAGCTGAGCGCGGCCCGGCTCGGCGGCGGCGAGCGGGCCCGCGAGCGGCACACCGCGCGCGGGAAGCTGCTGCCGCGCGAGCGGGTGGACGCCCTGCTGGACCCGGGCTCGCCCTTCCTGGAGCTGGCGCCGCTGGCGGCCGACGGGATGTACGACGGGCAGGCACCGGCCGCCGGAGTGATCGCCGGAGTGGGGCGGGTGAGCGGCCGCGAGTGCGTGGTCGTCGCCAATGACGCCACGGTCAAGGGCGGCACCTACTACCCGATGACCGTGAAGAAGCATCTGCGCGCCCAGGAGGTGGCCCTGGAGAACCGCCTCCCCTGTATCTACCTGGTGGACTCCGGGGGCGCGTTCCTGCCGATGCAGGACGAGGTCTTCCCCGACCGCGAGCACTTCGGGCGGATCTTCTACAACCAGGCGCGTATGTCGGGCGCCGGAATCCCGCAGATCGCGGCGGTTCTCGGCTCCTGCACAGCGGGCGGCGCGTATGTCCCGGCGATGAGCGACGAGGCCGTGATCGTGCGGAACCAGGGCACGATCTTCCTCGGCGGCCCGCCCCTGGTGAAGGCCGCCACCGGCGAGGTCGTCACGGCCGAGGAGCTGGGCGGCGGCGAGGTGCACTCCCGGGTCTCCGGCGTCACCGACCACCTCGCGGAGGACGACGCGCACGCGCTGCGGATCGTCCGGAACATCGCCGCCACGCTTCCCGCGCGCGGGGCACTGCCCTGGTCCGTCGAGAGTTCCGTCGAGCCGAAGGTGGACCCCGCCGGGATCTACGGGGCCGTGCCGGTCGACTCCCGCACCCCCTACGACGTACGCGAGGTCATCGCGCGCGTGGTCGACGGCTCGCGGTTCGCCGAGTTCAAGGCGGAGTTCGGGCAGACCCTGGTCACCGGCTTCGCCCGGATCCACGGCCACCCGGTCGGGATCGTCGCCAACAACGGCATCCTGTTCTCCGAGTCCGCCCAGAAGGGCGCCCACTTCATCGAGCTGTGCGACCAGCGCGGCATCCCGCTGGTGTTCCTGCAGAACATCTCCGGGTTCATGGTGGGCCGGCAGTACGAGGCCGGGGGCATCGCCAAGCACGGCGCCAAGATGGTCACGGCCGTCGCCTGCACGCGCGTGCCGAAGCTGACGGTGGTGATCGGCGGGTCGTACGGAGCGGGCAACTACTCGATGTGCGGCCGGGCCTACTCGCCGCGCTTCCTGTGGATGTGGCCCGGCGCCAAGATCTCCGTGATGGGCGGCGAGCAGGCCTCCTCCGTCCTTGCGACCGTCAAGCGCGACCAGCTGGAGGGGCGCGGCGAGTCCTGGCCGGCGGAGGACGAAGAGGCCTTCAAGGCGCCGATCCGCGCCCAGTACGAGCAGCAGGGCAACGCCTACTACGCGACGGCCCGCCTCTGGGACGACGGCGTGATCGACCCGATGGAGACCCGCCAGGTGCTGGGTCTGGCCCTGACCGCCTGTGCCAACGCGCCCCTGGGTGACCCCCAGTTCGGCGTCTTCCGGATGTGAGGACCCATGTTTGACACAGTGCTCGTCGCCAACCGGGGCGAGATCGCCGTGCGCGTCATCCGCACCCTGCGCGCGCTCGGTGTGCGCTCGGTGGCCGTCTTCTCCGACGCCGACGCGGACGCCCGGCATGTGCGGGAGGCCGACACGGCGGTACGGATCGGTCCGGCGCCGGCGGCCGAGAGCTATCTGTCGGCGCAGCGGCTCCTTGAGGCCGCCGCACGGACGGGCGCGCAGGCGGTCCACCCGGGCTACGGATTCCTCGCGGAGAACGCCGCGTTCGCGCGTGCGTGCACGGAGGCGGGGCTCGTCTTCATCGGGCCGCCCGCCGACGCGATCTCGCTGATGGGCGACAAGATCCGCGCCAAGGAGACGGTGAAGGCTGCCGGGGTCCCGGTGGTACCGGGGTCGAGCGGCAGCGGTCTCACGGACACCCAACTCGCCGACGCCGCACGGGAGATCGGCATGCCCGTGCTGCTCAAGCCCAGCGCGGGCGGCGGCGGCAAGGGCATGCGGCTGGTGCGCGACGCGGGCGTACTGGCCGATGAGATCGCCGCCGCCCACCGCGAGGCCCGCGCCTCCTTCGGCGACGACACCCTCCTCGTGGAGCGCTGGGTGGACCGACCCCGGCACATCGAGATCCAGGTCCTGGCGGACGGCCACGGCAACGTGGTCCACCTGGGCGAGCGCGAATGCTCCCTCCAGCGCCGCCACCAGAAGATCATCGAGGAGGCGCCCAGCGTGCTCCTCGACGACGCCACGCGCGCGGCGATGGGCGAGGCGGCGGTCCAGGCGGCCCGCTCCTGCGGCTACGAGGGCGCGGGCACGGTCGAGTTCATCGTCCCCGGCGGCGACCCCTCCTCGTACTTCTTCATGGAGATGAACACCCGCCTCCAGGTCGAGCACCCGGTGACCGAACTCATCACCGGCCTGGACCTGGTCGAGTGGCAGCTGCGGGTCGCGGCCGGCGAGCAACTGCCCTACGGGCAGGACGACATCTCTCTCACCGGACACGCGGTCGAGGCCCGCATCTGTGCCGAGGACCCCTCGCGCGGGTTCCTCCCGTCCGGCGGCACGGTGCTCTCCCTGCGCGAGCCGCAGGGCGACGGCGTGCGCACCGACTCGGGCCTGACCGAGGGCACGGAGGTCGGTTCGCTCTACGACCCGATGCTGTCCAAGGTGATCGCGTACGGGCCGGATCGGGAGACGGCGCTGAGAAAGCTCCGGGCCGCCCTCGCGGGGACGGTGACGCTGGGCGTGCAGACGAACGCCGGGTTCCTGCGCCGGCTCCTTGCCCATCCGGCGGTCGTGGCGGGCGAGTTGGACACGGGGCTGGTCGAGCGGGAGGTGGACGCGCTCGTCACGGACGACGTGCCCGTAGAGGTCTACGCGGCGGCGGCGCTGGCGCGCCAGGCCGCTCTCGTGCCCGCGGCCGGCTCCGGCTGGGCCGACCCGTTCGCTGCCGCGGACGGCTGGCGCCTGGGCGGCGAGCGGGCGTGGACGCCGCACCATGTGCGGGTGCCGGGCCACGAGCCGGTCACCGTGCGCGTGCGCAGCACGCCGGACGGCGCGACGGAGCTGCTGCTGCCCGGCGCGGACAAGCCTCTTCGGGGGTCCGGGGGCGTGCCCCCGCGGCCCGGCGCCGAAGGCTGGTTCACCTTCCGGCTCGACGGCGTCCTCCACACCTTCGCCGCCCTGCCGGACGGCACATGGCTCGGCCGCGACGGCGACGCCTGGCACGTGCGCGACCACGACCCCGTGGCCGCCTCGCTGACCGGAGCCGGGGCGAGCGGCGCCGACTCCCTCACCGCGCCGATGCCGGGCACGGTGACCGTGGTGAAGGTCGCCGTCGGTGACGAAGTGACCGCCGGGCAGAGCCTGTTGGTGGTGGAGGCGATGAAGATGGAGCACGTCATCTCCGCGCCGCACGCCGGGACCGTCAGCGAGCTGGACGTCACGCCGGGCACCACGGTCGCCATGGACCAGGTGCTGGCCGTCATCACCCCGCACGAGGAGGCGGAATGACTGTTCAAGGGCTCCCCATGGTCGTACCGGCCGAGGGTCTGCCCGCTCGCGTGCGGATCCATGAGGTCGGCGCCCGCGACGGGCTGCAGAACGAGAAGTCCACCGTCCCGACGGAGGTCAAGGCGGAGTTCGTGCGCCGGCTCGCCGACGCGGGGCTGACCACGATCGAGGCCACCAGCTTCGTCCACCCCAAGTGGGTTCCCCAACTTGCCGACGCCGAGCAGCTGTTCCCTCTCCTCGGCGGCCTTCCGGGCGTGCACCTGCCCGTGCTGGTGCCGAACGAACGCGGCCTGGATCGCGCCCTCGCTCTCGGCGCCCGCCGTGTCGCCGTGTTCGCCAGCGCCACCGAGTCCTTCGCCAAGGCCAACCTGAACCGGACGGTCGACGAGGCGCTCGCCATGTTCGAGCCGGTGGTGGCGCGCGCGAAGTCGCAGGGCGTGCACGTCCGCGGCTATCTCTCGATGTGCTTCGGCGACCCCTGGGAGGGCGCGGTCCCGCTCGCGCAGGTCGTCCACGTCAGCAAAGCCCTGCGGGACATGGGCTGCGACGAGCTGAGCCTCGGCGACACGATCGGCGTCGCCACCCCGGGGCATGTCCTCGCGCTCCTCGCCTCCCTGAACGAACAGGGTGTGCCCACGAACACGCTCGGCGTGCACTTCCACGACACCTACGGCCAGGCGCTCGCCAACACCCTCGCCGCGCTCCAGCACGGCGTGCGCACCGTGGACGCCTCCGCAGGAGGTCTCGGCGGCTGCCCCTACGCCAAGTCCGCCACCGGCAACCTCGCCACCGAAGACCTCGTGTGGATGCTGCACGGCCTCGGCATCGACACCGGGGTCGACCTCGACCGTCTCACCGCCACCAGCGTGTGGATGGCCGGACAACTGGGCCGACCCAGCCCGTCCCGCACCGTCAAAGCCCTCGGCAAGACGACACCTCCCGACCAGGAGCAGTGACACCCATGGACCACAAGCTCTCACCCGAGCTCGAAGAACTCCGGCGCACCGTCGAGGAGTTCGCGCACGACGTAGTCGCTCCGAAGATCGGCGACCTCTACGAGCGGCACGAGTTCCCGTACGAGATCGTGCGGGAGATGGGCCGGATGGGCCTGTTCGGGCTGCCCTTCCCGGAGGAGTACGGCGGCATGGGCGGCGACTACCTCGCGCTCGGCATCGCCCTGGAGGAGCTGGCCCGCGTCGACTCGTCCGTGGCCATCACCCTGGAAGCGGGCGTCTCGCTGGGCGCGATGCCGATCCATCTCTTCGGCACCGACGCGCAGAAGGCCGAGTGGCTGCCGCGCCTGTGCTCGGGCGAGATCCTCGGCGCCTTCGGGCTGACCGAGCCGGACGGCGGCTCCGACGCGGGCGCCACCCGGACGACGGCCCGCCTCGACGCGGACACCAACGAATGGGTGATCAACGGCACCAAGTGCTTCATCACCAACTCGGGCACCGACATCACAGGGCTGGTGACGGTCACGGCGGTCACCGGCCGCAAGCCCGACGGCAAGCCGCTCATCTCCTCGATCATCGTGCCGTCCGGCACCCCGGGCTTCACGGTCGCGGCGCCGTACTCGAAGGTCGGCTGGAACGCGTCGGACACCCGTGAGCTGTCCTTCGCCGACGTGCGCGTCCCGGCGGCGAACCTGCTCGGCGCGGAGGGCCGCGGCTACGCGCAGTTCCTGCGGATCCTCGACGAGGGCCGCATCGCCATCTCGGCGCTCGCGACCGGGCTCGCGCAGGGCTGTGTGGACGAGTCGGTGAAGTACGCCAAGGAGCGGCATGCGTTCGGGCGGAACATCGGGGCGTACCAGGCGATCCAGTTCAAGATCGCGGACATGGAGATGAAGGCGCACATGGCCCGCGTCGGCTGGCGCGACGCCGCGTCCCGGCTGGTCGCCGGCGAGCCCTTCAAGAAGGAGGCGGCGATCGCCAAGCTCTACTCCTCCACGGTCGCCGTCGACAACGCCCGCGACGCCACGCAGGTGCACGGCGGCTACGGCTTCATGAACGAGTACCCGGTGGCCCGTATGTGGCGCGACTCCAAGATCCTGGAGATCGGCGAGGGCACGAGTGAGGTCCAGCGGATGCTGATCGCCCGGGAGTTGGGGCTCACCGGCTGAGCTCGCCATCGTGCTTCGGGGCTCCCGGGCACGCCCGGGAG